>NZ_JASHAT010000005.1:0-155898 GCF_047464965.1 Streptococcus mitis | reverse complement strand
TGAAGATATACCCATCATCTGTTGTATAGCGTCCTTGAGCTCTGGCTGCAACTACTGCCTGATCGTTAGAACCACCTCCGTGATTACTACTGTGTTCCTGCTTCTGACGTTTAATCTCTTCTTTTGTACGAATATTGTCCGCATGGGCGGCATCCTTAAGGTAAACATAGTATTTACCGTCTACCTTAATTACATAGCCACCCTTGATTTCATTGACAATGTCTGCATCCTTCAACTGATAATTCGGATCTTTCATGAGGAGTTCTTCACTGATGATGGCATCATAAGGAACCTTGCCATTATAGTAATGATAATGGTCTCCATGAGAGGTCACATAACCTTGATCCGTAATTTTGATAACAATTTGTTCGGCGTTGATTCCCTCTCTCTTACTAACTTCATCTGGTGTCAAGTTCTCTGCCTTTTGACCAACCTGATCACCGTCTATATAAGCAACTCGATTCGAATCTTTCTTAACTTGACTAGCTTGGTAACGACCAAGCTCATAGGAACAAACACTTAGGGCAAGAACTGCCACCGAACCTACTAGATATTTTTTATTAATTTTCATTCTTTCCTCTTTTCTTAAATATATTTGATTCTCCACAAAATGATGAACCAGTTAATTAACTAGTTAATAGTTTACTCTTTTTAGTATTGCTTGTCAAGAATTTTTCGTATATACATAATAAAAATGAAAGCCTCTTTATCGAGACTTTCATTTTTCATTAGTTGATTTTTCCTTACTTACAGATGGAGGATTACTTTCTTTTTAACAAAGCAAGTAGTTTCTCTGCTTCTGCCATGATGCCATTATTATCCATGGTTTGAAGACTCAGATTATTTCGTAAACCAGATAGGCTCTCTGTCACATTGTCTTTCAAACTAGCATCCGTTACTTTAGCAAGTAGAGCTTCTACTTCTTTGAGTTTGGCTTCTACTTTTTCGGTTTCTACTTGAGGTACTTCAGCTTCGTCTGTTGTATCTTTAGATACTTCTTCTGTCTCGTCTTCATCAGTGCTCGGTTTATAAAGATTATCTACTGAAGGGGTTGAACCTGTATGATTTTCTTTTTCATTGGATTCAGGACGAGTTGACTCGTCTGATTCATGACGATCTTCCTTATCTTCATCAGATTTACTGTCTTGGTCTGCCTTATTTTTACGAACATGGTCGCTGGCATTTCCCCAACCATTATCTGAGTGAGGACGTTCTTCAGGATGTTCAACGTAATATTTTACAGTCGCAAAGAGATCCTCCAGGCTATAACCCTTAGGTGCTTCATAGAGTCCTTCGTCAAACCAACCAAATTTAATGTTATGATAATGGTCGTAATGAGGTATAATTAAGCTACCATTTTTAACTTCAACAGTATGTTGTAGATTGTAAGGAATATGATCAAGTGGGACCTTCTTAGCTGCTTTCACTTTATTATAGATTGCTTCTACTCCTTTAACCTCAGTATTTCCTGAACCCTGATTCTCTGTTGAAGGAGGTGTCAAACCTTTCTCTTTAGCATAAGCCTGGGCTGCTACTCTTTCAGCTTCAGACAAGCTCTCTTTCTTAATCCAATGACTATGGGTCATATGCGGAGTTACATAAGCATCTCCCTCATCACTGGTAATATCACGAATGTCAAAGATATACCCATCTTCTGTTGTATACTTACCTGCTAATTTCGCTAATTTAATTTCATCGTCTGTATAAGCAATTTGAGAATTTGGTTTACCAAGACGTTCTGGGTGGGTAATTGGTGCTAGGAATGTCAATAAATCATCTACCAATTTTCCTTTATTAGAAGATTCATCATTCAAGCGTTCTGCTAATTTGTCTAAGGCTTGGAAATCAGAAGTACGCCCCTTATTTTCAGACAAGGCTTTATGAGCCTCGGCCAATAAATTATATGCTTTATCATAAAATTCTTGGTCACGAGAAGCGACATTTTCTTTCTTCGCAACTAGAGAGTGCGTCTCTTGAGTTTTATTTGACAAGAGATTTTCAATAGCGTCAATCTTATCCTTGGCTAAGTCTTTAGCTAGAACATAACGACTAGCGCCCTTATCCTCGAAAATATAACCGTCGCCAACTTTTCTAACAACCTGGTTGACATCAAATTCTGTCAGTTTATTTTCCACCGGTGCTATAGGTTTGGTAGTAGGAGCTGGCTTCAGAGGAGTAACACTTGGCAAGACACTGCCATTTTGTCCCTTGACAGCTATCATACGAGCCAATTTTTCTTCCAGCGGTGACATTTGTGAATAAGGGATAAAGTGATAATGGTCTCCGTGAGGCACTGCTACACCGTTAGCTGTACGTTTGATGATTTGTGCTGGGTCAAATACTAATCCATCAGACTCCACATGGCGTTCTGACAAAGGTTTGGCATATAATTCACTTAGAAGTGTTGAAATGTCTTCCCCTTGACTTTGATGATATGTTGGAGTAACAGTCAGATTTGGAGTCTCTGTCAAACTTGGTTGGGCTGGTTTAGCATTATCACTACTTGGTTTACTTGAGTTTGTAGAAGAATGAGAACCCTGTTTACCATTCCAATAAGCTTGGGCAGCAGCCAATTCTCCTGCTGACAAATCACTCTTAGGAATATAGTGGAAATGATTGCCGTGCGGTACAACAAAAGCGTCACCTGTATCTTCAATTACATCTGTCGGACTAAAGACATACCCATCATCCGTTGTATAGGCGCCTCCAGTTGCTCGATTCGGTGCCGGCGTATTGAGATTAAAGTTTGGTTTAATGGTTGAACTTGGTGTTGAACTTGGTTTATCGGTACTGCTTGGTTTCGTATTGTCAGATTGACTTTGAACTGGCTGACCTCCAATTGGTAGATTTCGAGCCAATTTTTCTTCCAAAGCAGACATTTGCGAATAAGGAATGAAATGGAAATGATCCCCGTGAGGAACTGCCACACCATTGGCAGTACGTTTTGTAATCTGTGCTGGGTCAAATACTAATCCATCAGACTCCACATGACGTTGGCTAAGTGGCAAAGCGTATAATTCTTGAAGGAGACTAGCTAAATCCTCACTTTGACTTTCAGAATCTGTTGCAGGATTTTGAGGTGTATCAGATTGACTCGTTCTAGCGCTAGATCTTGTTTCTCCCCTGCTAGAACGATATTCAACCGTACTTAATTGGCCGCCTTTTCCAGATAAGAAGGCTTGGGCAGCAGCTAATTCACTGGCAGACAAGTCACTCTTAGGAATATAGTGGAAGTGATTGCCATGAGGAACAATATAAGCATCACCCGTGTCCTCAATGATATCAGATGCATTGAAGATATACCCATCATCTGTTGTATAGCGTCCTTGAGCTCTGGCTGCAACTACTGCCTGATCGTTAGAACCACCTCCGTGATTACTACTGTGTTCCTGCTTCTGACGTTTAATCTCTTCTTTTGTCCGAATATTGTCCGCATGGGCGGCATCCTTAAGGTAAACATAGTATTTACCGTCTACCTTAATTACATAGCCACCCTTGATTTCATTGACAATGTCTGCATCCTTCAACTGATAATTCGGATCTTTCATGAGGAGTTCTTCACTGATGATGGCATCATAAGGAACCTTGCCATTATAGTAATGATAATGGTCTCCATGAGAGGTCACATAACCTTGATCCGTAATTTTGATAACAATTTGTTCGGCGTTGATTCCCTCTCTCTTACTAACTTCATCTGGTGTCAAGTTCTCTGCCTTTTGACCAACCTGATCACCGTCTATATAAGCAACTCGATTCGAATCTTTCTTAACTTGACCAGCTTGGTAACGACCAAGTTCATAGGAACAAACACTTAGGGCAAGAACTGCCACTGAACCCGCTACATATTTTTTATTGATTTTCATAATCTCCTCATTTCAATTCTTCTGCTAAAACACTCATATTTTCTTCAAGATTTTCTAGATAAGTCTTGTCATTTTGTGGGTCTGCCTCTAAAGGATTCAGAGTTTTAAGCCCTACACCTGTTGATTTGACAAGAGTTTCAGCTACTTTTGAAGAAGCATTACTTTCTGTAAAAATCGTTTTAACCTTATAGGTTTTTACAAATTCCTGAATTTCTGTTAGTTGTCTTGGACTTGGTTCTTGTTCTGGAGAGATACCAGCGATTCCAAGTTGATTGAGCCCAAATCGCTTAGCTAGATAAGAAAAGGCTGTATGTTGTGTTACAAAGGTTTTCTGACTCGCTTTTTCAAATCTAGGCTGGAATTTCTTAGTCAATTCTTGAGCTTTTTTGATAAAGGCTTGCGCATTTTTCTGATAAGTCTCTTTATGCTCACTATCAACCTCTGAAAGTTTATCAGCAATAATTTGGGCTTCTTCTCCAGCTTTTTCAGGATCTAGCCAAGTATGAGGATCATAGAGCGTTTTTTCATCAACTCCATCCCCTGCTTCCACATCTTCTAGCCCTGGGACGCGGTCTAAAGTCATTCCCTCTGAAGCCTCTAAAACCTTCACTTTAGATTTTTTTAGATTGGGATCCAGACTTCCTGCCCAAGATTCAAGCGTATGCGAATGGTAAACAAAGACATCTGCATCATAGATGGCCGCGATGTCATTTGCCGAAGGTTCAAAGGAGTGAATTCCACTACTTGACTGAATCATTCGAACATCATTCAAATCACCAGATACTTCCTTGACCATAGCATAGATAGGATAAAAACTAGTTACAATTTTCATCCCTTTACCTGACTGGCTTTCCTTTTGACCACAAGCACCTAAACACAAAAGAAAGATACTTAACAATACTAAAAATAAACTTTTTTTCTTCATAGATAACCCCTTAACTATTTAATTAACTGGTAAACAGTTTACTCCTAAAAATTTAATCTGTCAAGCTATTTTTAGAAAAAATTTGAAATTTCTTTCACATATAAAAATCTGCTGAGTTTCAATAACTCAACAGATTCTCACTTTATATACTCAATGAAAATCAAAGAGCAAATTAGGAAGCTAGCCGCAGGCTGCTCAAAACACTGTTTTGAGGTTGTAGATGAAACTGACGAAGTCAGTAACCATGCATACGGCAAGGCGAAGCTGACGTGGTTTGAAGAGATTTTCGAAGAGTATTATTCTTCTATGGTAGAATGCTTATAACCATAAGTAAAGTAAATAATACTTCCTACTAACAATGCAACTAGGAAAGCAATCCAGGTTTCCATATTATACTGCAACATAAATGATAAACAAATGATGATTGATAAAATCGGTAATAAGGGTACCAGTGGTGTTTTAAATTCTCCTGCTTTGGGCATTCCTTTTTCTTTCCGTAATCGAATCAGACCATAAGCCAGCATGATCAAGTAGGCCAAGGTACAAATATTTAAGAAGGCTGCGATACTAGCAAGAGGGAACATTCCTGCTGCTACTGCTGAAGCTAGACCTGTCAAGATAGTAGCATTTTTTGGTACCTTGCTTGTTTTGGTCAGTTCTTTAAAGGCAGCAGGCATCAATCCGTCACGCGCTAAACTGTAAATCATACGAGATAGGGCATAAGTCATTGAGATACAAACCGTAATCAAGGTTAAGATAGCCACTAATGACACATAACTAGCTGCCCAACTAATCCCAACGCTACGAAGGGCAAAGGCAACGGCATCGTCGACATTTAGATGACTATAGTGAACCACACCAGTCAAAACAAGCGTCACCAAGGCATAAAGAATGGTTACGATAGAAAGCGATAAGACAATCCCTCTAGGAATATTTTTTTGAGGAGTCTTGACCTCATCTACAGCCATAGAGATGGATTCAAACCCCAAAAAACCAAAGAACATCAAGGACGCACCAGCCATAATACCAGTACTGGCACCATAGATTTGTCCAAAACCATAGGGAGCAAAATTACTCCAGTTATCAAGCTTGATATGCCAGATTCCTACTAAAACAAAGAGAGCTAAAGCAGAAAATTTCAAAATAACTAGAATTGAATTAAAGCGTAAGGCGGCTTTCGCATTAAGTAGAACAAGCGAGGTCACCAAGACCAAGACAAGAATAGGTAATAAATCAACAAACGTCCCTGCTTGAGGATTAAAGGTACCATTTAAAGCCTGAGGAAGGGCTATCCCGTATTGAGAGAGAAGCCCTTTAAAATACGCTGCCCAACCAGAAGCCACACCCGATATGGCTGTCATGAACTCCATCATGGTTAACCAACCTGCCAACCAGGCTGGGAATTCTCCTAAAATAGCATAGAGATAACTGTAGGCACCACCTGTAGCAGGTACTCGTGAAGCAAATTCTGCAAAAAAGAGAGCTGATAATCCCACACATAAGGCAGAAATGACAATTGAAATCACTAGGGCTGGACCAGCAAGTGTTGCAGCTGCAGTACCTGTTATAGTAAAGACACCCGTCCCTACCATGGCTCCGATACCTAACAAAATCAAATCCCATAACTTCAAATGCCTGTGCATCTCCGTTTTATCCAAACTAACATTCTTTGTTCTAAATATATTCATCTTTGACTCCAAAATAAAATGATGATTCTATTTTACCATAAATATAGGATATTTGTGAATATTTATAAAATAATTTTCTAAAAAAATCTGACTACTCTCTTGTAATCAGATTTTTATCTATTCTAGTTCATTTCTTTAAAGGCTGCTTCTGCATCCGCATTGCTGATAACACCAAATTGTATCTTTCCAATCTTTCCTTGACTGTCAATTAGATATTCTGTAGGAATGCTTCGAATTTGATAAGCTTGGAAGGTGGTTGCTTTGGTATCATAAAGAACTGGGATATCCTTATAACCTTGATCTTGGAACCATTGTGGGAATTGCTCAACAGTTTTTTCACCTTGAATTCCTGGTGCAATGACACTAAGAATTTCAAAATCACGATCTGGTTTCGCCGCTAATTCCATCAACTCAGGCATACTTTTCTTACATGGACCACACCATGAAGCCCAAAACTTCAAGTAGACTTTTTTCCCCTTATAATCAGATAACTTAACTTCTTTACCATCCATAGATTGCAAGGTGAAGTCTGGAGCCTCTTTTCCAACAGCAATTTGTTGTACAGTCGTTTGTTGCTGTTGTTTTGGGGATTGTTGTGGAGCTTGAGTCTTTTTAGTCTCTTCCTCACCACAGGCTATCAATACGACTAATGACAAGAGGCTTAAGCCAGCAAACATTACTTTTTTCATTTTTTCTCCTTTATTCAAAAATTCCAGCTAGAACATTTACTTGTCCTAATAGTAACAAAATTCCCATTAAAATAATGAGGAAACCACCAATTTTCTTCAGTAGCATCATATGACGTTTAATTTTACTAAAATAAGGCATTACTACACCTGAAGCTAGAGCCAAAACCAAGAAAGGAATGGCCATTCCCAGAGTGTAAATAAGAGTATAGATAGCTCCTTGCCAAGCGCCATTTCCTCCAGAAGCCGCAAGCGCTAAAACAGAACTCAAAACAGGACCAATACAAGGCGTCCAACCAAAGCTAAAAGTAATACCGAGTAAAAAGGCTGACCAATAACGATTGGCTTCTGATTTCTTAAAAGTAAAGCTTTTTTGAACCTCTAATTTCTTAAAATGAAAAATTTCCATCTGGTGAAGGCCTAAAATGATAATAATTGTTCCCATGGTATAGCGAAACCAATTGACATAGAGAATATTACCAAAGTAACCAGCACCAAAGCCTAAAATAAAGAAAATGAGAGAGATACCTGCGATAAAGCAAAGAGTTCGAATCAGACCTGACCAGGCAACCTTTCTCCCAAACAAAGAAAAGCTTTTTGCACTTTCCTGATCATCCAATAAAATCCCAGCATAAACTGGCAAAAGAGGAAAGATACAGGGAGAAAAGAAGGACAAGATCCCTGCTAAAAAAACGGAGATTGAAAATACTATCGTTTCCAATAAAAAACCAACTTTCTTAATAATTCTAATCCTATTTTACTATAATCAATTTCATTTGTATGATTTCTGCTACGCAAATTGAATTAGTCTGTATTTGAAAGATTTTCCGGTACTAGTTCATTCAGATTCTGCCTCAAAAATGCC
This sequence comes from Streptococcus mitis, assembly GCF_047464965.1. Classification (GTDB taxonomy): domain Bacteria; phylum Bacillota; class Bacilli; order Lactobacillales; family Streptococcaceae; genus Streptococcus; species Streptococcus mitis_DU. The sequence goes on along the minus strand of NZ_JASHAT010000005.1, from coordinate 147,871 downwards.
CCAAAACCAAAAGAAAAGCCTGTCACACAAGCTCAAATGCTTGATATGATAGGCTTTTTGAAGGTTGATTATTTAACAGCGTCTTTAAGAGCTTTACCAGCTTTGAATGCTGGAACTTTAGAAGCTGCAATTTTGATTTCTTTACCAGTTTGTGGGTTGCGACCTTTACGTGCAGCACGCTCACGAACTTCAAAGTTACCAAAACCAATCAATTGAACTTTTTCACCAGCTGCAAGGTACTCAGTTACTGCTGCGAATACAGCTTCAACTGCTGCCGCTGAGTCTTTCTTAGTCAATTCTGTAGCTTCTGCTACTTTAGCGATCAAATCTTGTTTGTTTGCCATGTTAATGATTCCTCCAATTTAATTTCTAATTAACAAATATAATCATATCCTAAAATCCCTTTTAGGTCAAGTTAAAAACGCTATTTCTTCCCATTTTATTTATTTTTTTAAGAGTGGTAACGTACTAAAATAGCCCAAGCATTCTCACCCGTGTGAGTTTGAATAATAGAGCCCGTTTCCAAAACTGAAATAGGCTTTTCAACATAAGCTTGTAAGCTTTCTTTCATCTCTTTTGCCCAATCAGCACTACCAGAATATGAAATTCCAATCTCTGCTACAGAACGTTCAGAGAGCGATGTTATCAACTCATCTAACCATTTTTTAAAGGTTTTAGCTCCACGACCTTTAACGATTGGCTGCAACTCATGGTCTTTCATCTGCATGACAACACGGATATTGAGAAGTGAGCTCAACAATCCAGTTACACGGCCAATTCGTCCACCTTTTACTAAATTTTCCAAAGTTGAAACGCCAATATAGAGTTCTGTGTGGTTTTTAACCTCTTCTACATGAGATAAGATTTCCTCCAACTCCTTGCCTTCTTGCGCTAATTTTGCAGCCTCAACAACTTGGAATTTCAAGGCTTGGTCAGTGAAGGAACTATCAATAACTGTCACATCGGCAGTAGATAAGCTAGCACCTTGACGTGCCGCTTCTACAGTACCAGAAAGGGCATGAGACATATGAATAGCAAGAATCTGGCTACCATCTTTACATAGGTCTTCAAAAACTTCAGCAAAGACACCTACAGGTGGCTGACTTGTTTTCGGAAGATTTTTACTTTCTTGCATCAACTGAAGAAATTTACCTTCTTCTTTCAAATCCGCATCAGAATAAACAACATTATCAATCATTACAGATAACGGAACAACAGTGATATCTAATTGTTTTACTAGTTCTGGTTCAATAGTAACAGATGAATCGGTTACAATCTTAATTTTAGTCATAGTATCAATCTTTCTATTTTAGGATTCAGATTGGTTTTTCACTTTTAATTATATCAAAAAAAGATTAAAAATCCTAATGGAGTCAATCAAATTTTCCTTAAAAATTTGATATAATCTACTTATAAGAAAAGAGGTCCCTATGATTAAAAAAATTTATCCCATTTTAACCATTTTGCTAGGTGCTGCTATTTATGCTTTTGGGCTGACTTATTTTGTAGTTCCCCATCATCTCTTTGAAGGAGGGGCGACAGGTATTACCCTTATCACCTTTTATCTTTTTAAAATCCCTGTTTCTCTCATGAACCTGCTGATTAATATTCCCCTTTTCATCCTAGCTTGGAAGATTTTTGGAGCAAAGTCCCTCTATTCTAGTTTACTAGGAACCTTAGCCTTGTCCGCCTGGTTGGCCTTTTTTGAACGTATTCCCCTTCATATTGATCTTCAAGGTGATTTACTAATCACTGCCCTTATAGCTGGGATTCTATTGGGAATTGGTCTTGGAATTATCTTTAATGCTGGAGGTACAACTGGTGGTACTGATATTCTAGCTCGTATTCTCAACAAGTACACTCATATATCAATGGGAAAACTGCTCTTTATCTTAGATTTTTGTATTCTCATGCTCATTCTCCTAATCTTCAAGGACTTGAGATTGGTTTCCTACACGCTCTTATTTGATTTTATCGTTTCGCGTGTCATTGATTTGATTGGCGAAGGTGGCTACGCAGGTAAAGGATTTATGATTATTACCAAACGTCCTGACCAACTTGCTAAGGCGATTAATGATGACCTAGGTAGAGGCGTTACTTTCATCTCAGGTCAAGGTTATTATAGTCAAGAAGATTTAAAAATCATTTACTGTATTGTCGGAAGAAATGAAATTGTGAAAATGAAGGAAATGATTCATCGAATTGATCCTCAAGCCTTTATAACTATTACAGAAGCTCACGAAATCCTTGGAGAAGGATTTACCTTTGAAAAAGAATAAAAAGAGGTCTTGTAGTGACCTCAAAAGTTAGACTACATCATCTATCTTTTGGGTTACAGACAACCTCTTTTTTAATTACCCAAACTCTTAAGACCAATTTCGAGCTACTTCTTCATCAGCCTTTAACTGATCCACTAATTGGTCAACTGAGTCAAATTTGGTCATATCTCGAATACGATCAAGCCAATAAACCATGACGGTTTCCCCATAAATATCTTGATTAAAATCAAAAATATTGACTTCAAAACGTGCTTCTTCTCCATCAAAGGTCACATTTTTTCCAACACTAGCCATAGCGCGATACTTCTGTCTTTGAATTTCAACATCAACAACATAAACACCATCTGCTGGCATATAAGTACGGTCTAAAAGTACCAAATTAGCTGTTGGATAACCAATCGTACGACCACGAGCGTTACCATGAACCACCATACCTCTGGATGGAAGCGGTGCCCCCAAAAGTTCTCCTGCTTCTTTCACATTGCCATCTAAAATAGCTTGACGGATACGAGTTGAACTAATCTTTCCTTTCTCATCTTCTACAGGTGGGACAATGATAACCTCTCCATCAAAGTAATTCTTTAAATCTTCTGCCGTTTTTTTGTCAGAACCAAATGTATAATCAAAACCTGCAACAATAATTTTGGCATTCATAGCCTTGATATAAGTCGCAAAAAATTCTTCTGCTGTGAGACTAGCAAATTTGCTACTAAAATCAAGGAGATACAATTCTTCTACACCTTCACGCTTTAATTTTCTCTCACGTTCAGCAGGGTTCAAAATATGCAAAAATAGGTCAGGATGATAAGGCTCTAAAGCGATCTTTGGAGATTCATTAAAGGTCATAACTACGATAGGCAATAAATCCTTTCTCGCAGCCTTGTTGGCAACACGAAATAGTTCTTGATGTCCCTTATGTATACCATCAAAATAGCCGAGTACAACGACCGAATCGGATGGTGTGCCAATATCTTTTTGATTTTTTATAGGAATAGTAATAATCATAAAATAATTATATCATAGTGATAGCTATTTCTGAACCAGAAAATCTGAAATGTCGTTTTTTTAAGCTGAAGTGTAGCATTTTAGAAGAATTTTGTTTTTGAAATCGTAATACAGAACAAGAGATTGACGTAAGAATCTTGAAATCAGAAAAACGCATCACATCAACCCTTAAAACTTGATATAATGCGCTTTATTATGAAAAGTTCTAGTAAATTCTTTATAAAATCAACTTCCAGCAGCCTTTTCACTTTTTACTAATAAGTTCCTTCTTCACCTTGGCTAGTCAAGATAACAGGTCCGTCTTTCGTAATCACGAATTGGTGTTCATATTGACAAGATAGGCCACCGTCAATAGTCTTATGCGCCCAACCAGTCTTCATATCTGTATCAATTTCCCAATCACCAGTATTGATCATCGGTTCAATGGTTAAGACCATTCCTTCACGGAGACGAAGCCCACGACCTGCAATACCATAGTTAGGAACCATTGGTTCTTCATGCATAGTTGGGCCAACACCATGACCAACCAAATCACGCACTACACCGTATCCACGACTTTCAGCGTATTCTTGAATAGCTGCACCAATATCACCAATACGGTTCCCAACAACGGCTTGCTCTATCCCCTTATACATGGCTTCTTTAGTTACATCCATCAGATTTTTCACTTCTTCGGACGGTGTACCAACTGCATAAGCCCAACAAGAGTCTGCTAGGCCACCAGAATAGCTCTGGGTGTATTTTTTCATTTGCTCAACATTGTTGAAGTTTAATTTTGAGACATTCAGGTCAGATTTAGCAATTGGACCTCCCAAAACCATATCAACTTTGAGCAAATCACCATCTTTCAAGATATAGTGACGAGGGAAAGCATGAGCCACTTCATCATTAAGAGAGCAACAGGTAGCATAAGGATAGTCCATCATGGCACCGTCAACTCCAATCTGAAGCGGAAGGAAATTTTCTTCCTTACAACGACGGCGAACGTATTCTTCAACTTCCCACATATCTACGCCTGGCTTAATCAAATCACGTAAGCCGATATGAATACTTGCTAGAAAATCACCAGCCTTGTCCATAGCTTCGATTTCACGAGCTGATTTTAATGTTATCATTTTTTCTCCTAGTTTCTAATTAATTTTAACGGTTACATTTGCTTTTGAAACAATCTGGTGACCATGATAAATATCGTAATCAATAATAGCTGACCGTCTCGTATGATGGATAATACGGGCTTGAATACGCAATATATCATCTATCTGAACAGCCTGCAAAAAGTAAATTAGCATCTGCTCGATAATGAGATTGCGCCCACTATTCACAACTAAATCTTGGGTCATGTGGGTCAGAATTTCTGCCAATACACCATTAGCCAAAACTCCGTTTTTCTCAAGCATAAAGGGTTCCACTGTAATGACTACTTCATCATGGTGGTAAGAAAGTTTTTGACCAATCTGCTCAGAAAAAGTTGGTAGAGCCGAAACTTGGGAACGACTCATCTTCTCCATGACATCTCGTCGTGTCACAACTCCAAGCAAGGTTTGATTATTCCGAACAACCGGTACCATTTCAAAGTCTTCAGCAATCATCCGTTGACTCACATTAGCAATATTTGTTGATAATCCAACCAAAAATAGACTACGAGACATGACCTTATCAATTGTCGTGCTTGGTGATTTATCACCAGCATCTCTCATAGTTACAACTCCAATAACAACCTGATGTTGATTAATAACAGGGAAACGGCTGCTACGATTCTTACGAACTAAGTCCAAATAATCTTTGACTGTGTCGGTTTCTCTCAGAAAACCATACTCATGACTTGGGCGATAAAGTTTCTCAACTGTCAGAATATCAGTCTTGATTTGTACATTTGACAGGGCTTTATTGATCATGGTCGCAATGGTAAAAGTGTCATTCTTACTTCTCAGAACTGGAATTCCTTTTTGATTGGCCAGTTTAAGCACATCATCATGAACCTGAAATCCACCTGTAACCAGAACTGCATTTTCATTTTCCAGCGCTAGTAATTGGATACGAGTACGATCTCCGACAATCAGGAGCCCACCATCGTGAAGGTAGGACAAGATATTTTGTTCAGTCATGGCACCGATTGAAAATTTACTAAATTCTCTCTCTAAACCTTCTTGCCCAGCCAAAACCTCAGAAGAAGTCACTTCTGCAATTTCAGCAAATGTTAATCTTTCGATAGCAACTTTCTGAGATTTGACTCGGATAGTACCACTTCTTGGGCGAGTCTCTACAATTCCACGATTTTCAGCTTCTTTAATGGCCCGATAAGCCGTTCCATCACTGACTCCCAGATGGTTTGAAATGCTACGAACACTGACCCTTTTACCTACTGGTAATTCCTCCAAATAGCTTAGAATTTCCTGATGTTTACTCATTGAATTCTCCTTTTACATACCGAAATTCAAGATAATCCCGCATTTTTCTTGTGTAGCGATCACTTCCCTTAAACTGACGGAACAAACGAAATCCAGCCTTAAGAGCAACTCTTTGGCTAGCTTCATTTTCAAGGTGGGTAATGATAGATAATTGTTTTAAGCCAAATTCCTCAAAAGAAAGCTGACAGAGTTTTTTAACAACTTCTGTCATGAAACCTTGACACCATACATCTTTTCTCAAAAAATAACCAAGTTCTGCTTCTTTTTTAATTTCATCTAGCTTTTCAAACTTAATTGAACCAATCATTTTTTCAGTTTTCTTGTCACAAATAGCCCATACTCCTAATGGAGATTTCATAAAATAATTGGCCAGTGCATATTGACTCTCTTCCAAACTAGCTTGACTTGGAAAAATGAATTGTAAATTTTCTGGATTTGAAGCTATCTCATGGAAGTCCTTACTATCACTAAAAAAGAAAGGACGCAAATACAAGCGATCCGTTTCAAAAAAAGAAAACATTGCTAATTTGGTCCAAATATTCATAAACACCTCTACGGTTTATTCTTCAACAAGTGTAATATCAGCTCCTAGATTACGTAATTTTTCAATAATATCTGAATAACCACGTAAGATGAACTCAATATTTGTAATTTCAGTTTTGCCTTCAGCCATTAAACCAGCAATGACAAGTGCGGCCCCAGCTCTAAGGTCAGTAGCTTTTACATTTGCACCACGTAAACTACGGCCACCAGTATATAAAATATGGTCGTTTGTAGTCGTAATATCTGCGTCCATCTTTGCTAGTTCAAAAACATGGTTTACTCGTTTTTCATAAATGGTATCAATAATGGTACCACGACCCTCTGCTGTTAACAAGAGAGGAGTAATTGGTTGTTGCAAGTCAGTAGCAAAGCCTGGGTAAGGAGCTGTCTTAATATTGATTGCTTTCAAATTAGACTGTTCTTCAACAAAAATACTGTCTTCAGATACAGTCATTCGAACTCCCATTTCTTCCAACTTAGCAATGAATCCTTCTAAGTGTTCATAAAGAACATTATTAATCCGAATTCCCTTACCAACTGCAGCAGCTAAGGAAATATACGTTCCAGCTTCGATACGATCTGGAATCACCTGATGACGCGTTCCGTGTAATCTTTCAACACCATCAATAATGATGATATTTGTTCCTGCACCACGGATATGAGCTCCCATATTATTCAAGAGAGTAGCTACATCAATAATCTCAGGCTCACGAGCTGCATTTTCAATAATAGTACGCCCCTTAGCTTTAACAGCAGCAATCATCGTATTTATCGTCGCACCGACACTAACCGTGTCCATGTAGATACTTGCGCCGTGAAGTCCTGTATCTTTGGCAGATAACTTCATGTTATCTCCCTCGTAGCTAACAGTTGCACCCATAGCTTCAAAAGCCTTAAGGTGTAAGTCAATAGGGCGAGGTCCCAAATCACATCCACCAGGTAAACCAACAGTAGCTTCACCAAAGCGACCTAAAAGGCTTCCATAAAAATAATAAGATGCACGAAGACTATTGATTTTCCCATAAGGCATTGGAATATTTTGAACACCTCTTGGATCAATCTCCAATACATCGTCATAACGCTTAACTGTGGCACCCATTAACTCCATGATTTCGACAAGACTAGCAACATCAGAAATATCAGGTACACAATCTAAAGTCACAACATCATCTGCCAAAATAATAGCCGGAATTAAAGCTACAACACTATTTTTTGCGCCACTAATGGTAATCTCACCTTGCAGGGGCAAGCCACCATTGATAACAATTTTTCTCATTTTAAATTTTTAATACTCTTTCAAAATTTCTAAAAAGGTCCTACGTTAAAGTATACCATAATTTCACCTTTTTTTCCATCATTTTCAATTATATAAGCTGAATCGTATTTGTATTAACTTACTTTTTTTAAAAGTTAAGCCCCTTTTTTGCCCCCTAAATACAAAAATAGCCCTTCGGATAAAATCCGAGGGGCTTAAAACGTTGTTAAATCAACGATTATTTTTTCAAGTTGTAGAATGATTTCAATCCACGGTATTCAGCTACTTCACCAAGTTGATCTTCGATGCGAAGCAATTGGTTGTATTTAGCGATACGGTCTGTACGTGAAAGTGAACCAGTCTTGATTTGTCCTGCGTTTGTTGCAACTGCGATATCAGCGATTGTTGAATCTTCAGTTTCACCTGAACGGTGTGATACAACGGCAGTGTAACCAGCTTCTTTCGCCATTTCGATAGCGTCGAATGTTTCAGTAAGAGTACCGATTTGGTTAACTTTGATAAGGATTGAGTTAGCAGCACCTTCTTCGATACCACGTGAAAGGTAATCAGTGTTTGTTACGAAGAGGTCGTCACCAATCAATTGAACTTTACCACCAAGACGTTCAGTAAGAGCTTTCCAACCTTCCCAGTCGTTTTCATCCATACCATCTTCGATAAGTATGATAGGGTATTTGTCAACCAATCCTTCAAGGTAAGCGATTTGTTCTTCAGCAGTACGAACAGCAGCGCCTTCACCTTCGAATTTAGTGTAATCGTAAACTTTGCGTTCTTTATCGTAGAATTCTGATGATGCACAGTCAAATCCGATAAATACGTCTTTACCTGGAACATAACCAGCAGCTTCGATAGCAGCGATGATAGTTTCTACACCATCTTCAGTTCCGTCGAAACGAGGAGCAAATCCACCTTCGTCACCAACGGCTGTTTCAAGACCACGACCTTTAAGGATTTTCTTAAGAGCGTGGAAGATTTCAGCACCCCAACGAAGAGCTTCTTTGAATGTAGGTGCACCAGCAGGTACGATCATGAATTCTTGGAAAGCGATTGGAGCATCTGAGTGAGATCCACCATTGATGATGTTCATCATTGGAGTTGGAAGAACTTTAGTGTTGAATCCACCAAGGTAGCTGTAAAGTGGGATTTCAAGGTAGTCAGCAGCAGCACGAGCTACAGCGATAGACACACCAAGGATTGCGTTTGCTCCCAATTTACCTTTGTTAGGAGTACCGTCAAGAGCGATCATAGCACGGTCGATAGCTTGTTGATCACGTACATCATAGCCGATGATTGCTTCAGCAATAATGTTGTTTACGTTGTCAACAGCTTTTTGAGTACCAAGACCACCGTAACGAGATTTATCACCGTCACGAAGTTCAACTGCTTCGTGTTCACCAGTAGAAGCTCCTGATGGAACCATACCACGTCCATGAGCACCTGATTCAGTATATACTTCTACTTCAAGTGTTGGGTTACCGCGTGAGTCTAGGACTTCGCGAGCGTAAACATCAGTAATAATTGACATTTTTTACTCTCCTTTGAGTTAAATTATTTTACACCTCTATGATACATCAAAAAGATACCTTTTTCAAGAAAAAACGTTATTTTTGTGCAAATTTTCCTTAACTTTATAAAGTAATCGCTTTCTTTTGTCTGTTTTATTCTAACTTTTATGATATACTGTTTTTATGACAGATTTATCAAAACAATTACTTGAAAAAACTCATGGTGGCCCAAAATTAAATCCAGATGAGCAAAGACGCTATCTTGGCACTTTTGAGGAAAGAGTTCTTGGATATGCAGATATTGATACAGCAAATAGCCCTCAGTTAGAAAAAGGCTTTTTATCTATTTTAGAAAATCTTCAGGAAAAAGCAGAACCACTATTTGTGAAGATTTCACCAAATATCGAATTTGACAAGCAAGTTTTCTACTTAAAAGAAGCTAAAGAAACTGATAGTCAAGCTACTATTGTATCTGAAGAGCATACTTCTTCTCCTTTTGGTCTGATTATCCATAGCAATGCACCAGTACAAGTAGAAGAAAAGGACCTTCGACTTGCTTTTGCAAAACTTTGGGAAGTTAAAAAGGAAGAACCAGCCAAAACATCCATCTGGAAGAAATGGTTTGGCTAGATCTTGCGCATATTTAATAAATGCCCTATATTGGCAGCCGTGTGCTCCAAATAGAGACTGGCATTTTTCAAACTATCTTCTAAAGGTTCACTTTTCTCCAAAATAGAAAAAGCTGCTTGGATATTCTCAAATGGTAAGGGAGGTAAATCCTCAGCAATACTACCACAAATAGCAATGACAGGAACTCCGACAGGGGTTCTTTTTGCTACGCCTATAGGCGCTTTACCTGATAAGCTTTGACTATCTAGCCTTCCTTCTCCTACAACAACCAAGTCAGCATGTGAAACTTTCTTATCAAAGTTAATTAAGTTCAAGCAGCTATCAATTCCAGACACGATATTTGCCTGAGCAAAGGCACACAAACCGCCAGCAATTCCTCCACCAGCTCCTGCTCCTTTAATTTCTAATGTTGCAGGCGAGACTTTTTCATAAAAATCTTGGATTGCCTGATCTACGACTGCAAACATAGTAGGATCTAGGCCTTTTTGTTTTCCAAAAATGTAGGTCGCACCTTGAGGACCACATAAGGGACTCACGACATCTGCTAAAATACGAATTTGCACATCTTCAGGAATTTCATAGCGATTTTCTGTTGAAACAGAAGCTAAGTTTAATAAGGACTGACCGTAAGCAGGCAATACATTTCCATCCTTATCATAAAATTGATAACCCAATCCAGCAGCGATCCCAATTCCTCCGTCATTACTGGCCGTACCACCAACGCCGATATAGATATCTTTAATCCCTTGACTAATGAGGTGGCGAATCAATTCTCCAATACCACAAGTTTGGATTTTCAGTGGATCTCGTTTCTCTAGCGGAATCTTTCCAAGGCCAACCAAATCAGCAACTTCAAATAGTGCCAGTTGTTCTTTTTGAAAATAGCGCATGGCTTCTTTTTGTCCAAAAGGGCCTGTCACTTGGATCCAATTTTCTTCTAGGTCAATAGAATGTCGAATAGCATCAACAGTACCTTCTCCCCCATCCCCAACAGGGCAGAGGAGACAGTCTACATCTGCTATCGATTGTTGGAAGCCTCTTTTTATTGCTTCAGCTACCTGTTGAGCGGACAAGCTTTCCTTAAACGAATCTGGTGCAATTACAATCTTCATATTTTCCCTCATTCTAAACAGTCAATCAAGGGAAGAACTTCTAAAAAATTCCTCTTGTCAACATGGTTTGGTATTTCTTGTTTCAGTACTTCTTTGGCACAAAAAGCAATTCCCAGTCCTGCTGACTTCAACATTAATAAGTCATTGGCCCCGTCACCGATTGCAACAGTTCTTTCTTGAGGAAGTTTTAGTTCCTCTCTCCATTTTTCCAGAGTCTCTTTTTTGACCTCAGGACTTATAATTTGTCCAATCAATTTTCCAGTTAAAAGACCATCTTTGACTTCAAGTTGGTTGGCAGAGAAATGGGCAATTCCAAGTGATTTTGCTAATCTATCAACTATTGGTATAAATCCACCGGACACCAGACCAACTAGGATGCCATTCTTTTGGAGAATAGAGATAAATTTCTGTGCATTTGGCGATAGATGAATAGAGTTGAATACTGTATCAAAGACCGAATCAGGGAGGCCTTTTAACAAAGCTACTCTCTCTCGTAAACTCGTTTCAAAGTCTAACTCTCCTCTCATTGCCCGACTTGTAATCAGCGAAATTTCCTCCTCACGACCTGCCTCTCTTCCCAAAAGATCAATTACTTCTTCTAGGAGTAAGGTTCCATCAACATCCATAACACACAAACCTTTTACTTGAGACATCAGTTCTCCTCTCTAAACAGCCCAAAAATCGTATGAAGTCATCATACGATTTTATCTATTAATTAACTAAACTATGGTACAACTCAAGGTATGACCTGCAGGCTGTATCCCACGAGAAATCACACTCCATAGCTTGTTTTTGTAGGTTTCTCCAAACATCAGGATGGTTTCTATACAAGTCCAAAGCTGTTTGGAAAGTCCAATTTAACCAATACGGAGATAGATTGTCAAAGCTAAAGCCAGTACCGCTTCCTTCGATTGGATTGAAAGCACGAACAGTATCTCGCAAGCCACCAACTTCATGGACCAATGGCAAGGTTCCGTAACGCATAGCCATCATTTGAGACAAGCCACACGGTTCAAAACGACTTGGCATGAGGAAGAGATCACAAGCAGCGTAGATTTCTTGAGCTAGTTTGACATCAAAAGTGATATTTGCTGATAGCTTGTCTGGATAGATTTGAGCAAACCATGAGAAAGCTCCTTCAAATGCTGGATCGCCAGTTCCCAAAAGAACAATCTGAACATCATTTTGCAAGATATGGTGAAGACTTTCGACCACCACATCAAAACCTTTTTGACGTGTCAAACGAGAAACAATTCCCACCAGTGGAACGTCAGTTCTAACTGGCAAGCCTACTCTCTCTTGCAATTTTGCCTTATTCTGGGCTTTACCAGACAAATCATCCTGATTAAAATGATAGTCTAAAAGGACATCCGTCTGAGGATTATACAGGTCAGCATCAATCCCATTCACGATACCAGAAACTTTACCAGACTCCATTCGAAGAATCTGATCTAAGTTACATCCAAACTGACTAGTCATAATTTCATGGGCATAGCTAGGCGATACAGTTGAAACACGGTCTGCGTAAAGAATTCCAGCCTTCATCCAGTTCAGACAGTTATTCCAGCGAAGGGTGCCATCAGCGTATCGTTCAAAGCCAACTCCAAACAAATCACCCAACATTCCTTCTGAAAATTGTCCTTGGAATTCTAAATTATGAATAGTTAAAACAGTTTTTATTCCTTGATAGGCTTGAATCCAACGGTATTTTTCCTTCAACAAGAAAGGAATCATAGCTGTATGGTAGTCATGAACATGGAGAAGATCAGGAATAAAGTCAATCCTTTCCATAGCCTCAATGGCAGCCAGTTGGAAAAATGCAAAGCGCTCTCCGTCGTCAAAATCACCGTAAACATGACCACGGAAGAAATAATATTGATTGTCAATAAAGTAGAAGGTCACACCATTTAGTACTGTTTTCTTAATTCCACAGTACTGTCTGCGCCAACCAACACTAACCTCAAAATGAAGCACATCTTCAATCTGATTTCCAAATTTAGCCTCTACCATGTCATAGTAGGGTAAAATTACTGCAACTTCATGTCCCGCTTTTACCAGTGATTTAGGAAGAGCGCCAATGACGTCTCCCAAACCACCTGTTTTTGAAAAGGGTGCACCCTCAGCTGCTACAAATAAAATTTTCATGAATGAATATCCTCTGTTACTTTAGCACCTTTCTTAACGACGACTGGATGTTCTGCAGTTCCACGGATCACTACTCCATCCGCAACTTCAACACCCTTGTCCAATATAGCGTATTCTACCTGAGCACCTTCTCCAATAACAACACGAGGGAATAAGATGCTATCTTTAACCAAGCTATCCTTATGGACATGAATATTACGTGATAAAACAGAATTAGCCACTTGACCTTCAATAATACTACCAGAGGCAAACTGAGAAGTGCTTACCTTAGATGTATTAGCATAATAAGTTGGCTCTTCGTTTTTGACCTTTGTATAAATCTTTTGGTTTGGTGAGAAGAGAGAATAGAACTTTTGCGATTCAAGCATATCGATATTCGCTTTATAATAAGACTCTACAGAATGAATGTTGGCTAGGTAGCCTGTGTACTCGTAGGCAAAAGCCCCTTCTTTTGCAGCCAAATCCCGTAAAACATAGCGCAACTTCTCTGGATGTTCTTTCTTAGCCTCTTCTTCTAAGCGTTCAATCAACCAAGGGGTATCAACGACAAAGATATCTGTCGACATATTGTAAACTTCATCTGATGATTTACTATCAAAGAGTTTATGAGAACGAACATGGTCTGTTTCATCCACTTCCAAGATTGCGTTTACTTCTGAAATGTCTTTCTTAGCTAGTTTTTTATAAACTACAGTGATAGGCCCTTTTGTTGTACTATGTAGATGGAAAACTTGGTTCAAATCAATATTAATCAAAACATCACAGTTGAGTGAAACTGTTTGGTTTGAGCCAGAACGTTTCAAGTAAGTAAGAAGTTGTTGGTAGTATTCTTTTCCAACTGTACTACTTTCCACACGAGTATTGTAAATACCTAGATAATAGTGGCTAAGAAGAGTTGACAAGCCCCACTCACGTCCTGAACGGATATGGTCAAAGACTGAGCTGATATTGTCTTGTTGGAAAATACCAAAAATACTACGGACACCAGCATTAGCAAGACTTGAAAGCGGGAAGTCAATCAAGCGATATTTACCACCAAATGGCAAACTAGCTACTGGACGGTGGTCTGTCAGTGTTGACATATCATGAAAACCAACTGTGTTTCCTAAAATGGCAGAATATTTATCAATCTTCATCTGTTGCTACCCCCACTACTTCATCATATCCTACAACTTGTACTTCTTCTGTTCCATCAATTTCGACACCATCAGAAATAACTGCACCTTCACCAATAATGGCACGTTTGATTTTAGCTCCCTGACCGACAATTGCACCACTCATGATAACTGAATCTACTACTTCTGCCCCTTCGCGAACTTGCGCACCTGTTGAGAGGATAGAATGTTTAACAGTTCCATCTACGAAACAGCCATCGACAACCAAGGAATCTTCCACATGAGCATTTGCCCCAAGGAAGTTTGGTGGTGAAATTAAGTTTCTTGAGTAAATCTTCCATTGACGGTTACGGCTATCCAAGGCATTTTCTGGTGAAATATATTCCATGTTAGCTTCCCAAAGTGACTCAATAGTACCAACATCTTTCCAGTAGCCATTAAACTCATATGCATAGACACTTTCACCTGACTCAAGGTAATTTGGAATGACATTCTTACCGAAGTCTGACATATCGACATTGCTCTTTTCAGCAGTAACAAGCATATTGCGCAGACGTTGCCAATCAAAAATGTAAATTCCCATAGAAGCTTTTGTAGATTTAGGTTGAGCTGGTTTTTCTTCAAATTCAACAATGCGGTTATTGGCATCTGTGTTCATAATACCAAAACGGCTAGCTTCCTTAAGAGGAACATCAAGAACTGCTACTGTCAAACTAGCATTGTTATCCTTGTGTGACTGGAGCATATCATCATAGTCCATTTTATAGATGTGGTCCCCAGATAGAATCAAAACATACTCAGGATTGACACTGTCGATATAATCGATATTTTGGTAAATAGCGTGACTAGTCCCTTCGAACCAACGATTTCCTTCACTTGCAGAATAAGGTTGAAGAATAGAGACACCAGAATTGATACCATCTAGTCCCCAGCTTGAACCATTCCCGATATGGTTGTTGAGAGCAAGTGGTTGGTACTGTGTAATGACTCCAACATTGTTGATGCCTGAGTTGGCACAGTTTGAAAGAGCAAAGTCAATGATACGGTAGCGCCCACCAAATTGCACAGCTGGTTTTGCAATGCTTTGAGTGAGTTTACCGAGACGAGTTCCTTGCCCACCAGCAAGAATCAAAGCTAACATTTCATTCTTCATTTTCTACTCCTTTTTGGTTTTTACTTGTGACGGTTTTAGTAGGTTTTAAGCGACGTTTGATTTTCCAAACACTTGCTCCCATAGCCGGTAGGGTAAAGGTCAAGGTCTGCTCATAATCTTTCCATAGTCCTTCTTGCGTTTGCACAGTTTGATTATGTTCTTTCCAAACGCCTCCCCACTCTTCTAACTCAGTATTCCAGACTTCTTCGTAAATCCCTGCAACAGGAAGTCCAATTGTAAAATCTTTTCGTTCAACAGGTGCCATATTAAAGATACAGACTAACATATCGTCCTTCTTACCCTTACGGATGAAGGAAAGAACACTCTGGTCTCGATTATCCGCATCGATGATTTCAATACCATCATAGCTAGTATCAATTTCCCACAGACAGCGGTGATCTTTGTAAAACTGGTTTAGCTGAGAAGTGAAATACTTCATCTTAGCATTCATTGGATCTTCTAGGTTAGACCATTCCAACTGTTCTTCAGATTTCCATTCTAGGAATTGCCCATATTCACTACCCATGAAGAGCAATTTCTTACCAGGGTGACAAATTTGGTAAGTGTAGAGATTACGCAAGCCTGCGAATTGATTGTAGCGATCTCCCCACATCTTGTGCATCATACTCTTCTTGCCATGAACCACTTCATCGTGTGAGAATGGTAGGAGATAATTCTCTTTGAAGACATACATAAAGCTGAAAGTCACTAGGTTAAAGTTGTATTTACGATAAATCGGATCTTCTTCGTAGAATCGGAGGATATCATTCATCCAACCCATATTCCATTTATAGTCAAATCCTAGACCATCTGAATCCTTAGTGTCAGTAATCTGAGTAGCTGATGAACTTTCCTCAGCTATCATCATAACGTCTGGATGAACTAGTTTAATCACATCATTCAAGCGTTGAAGGAAATAATAACCCTCATAGTTGAGATTGCCACCATCTTTATTAGGAGTCCATGGAGCATCATCGTAGTCAAGATAAAGCATGTTGCTAACCGCATCCACGCGAATACCATCTAAATGATAAAAATCAATCCAGAACTTAATACTAGAGATCAGGAAAGACTGGACTTCATTCTTTCCAAGGTCAAAATTAAGTGCTCCCCAACCGTAGTTATGAGCCTTATTATGGTCTTGGTATTCAAAAGTCGGTGTTCCATCATAATAAGCCAAGGCATCATCATTAATAGTAAAGTGACCAGGTACCCAGTCTACGATAACGCCTATATTGTTTAAGTGACATTCCTCAACAAAATCTTGAAACTCTTCAGGACGACCATAGGCATGCTCTAAAGCAAAGTAACCCATAAGCTGATAGCCCCAACTCAAACCTAGTGGGTGAGACATCAGGGGCATAAATTCAATGTGAGTATAATTCATCTCAACCAAGTAAGGAATGAGTTCATCTTTCAATTGAGCAAAACTATAGGGACTGCCATCAGGATTTCTCTTCCAAGAGCCAGCATGAGCCTCATAAATATTGACAGGACGCTCTTCAAAGCTCAAGCGTTTTCTACGGGCTAGCCAGAGGCCATCCTTCCATTTCTTTTTTGGAATATCTGTTAAAATAGCCCCAGTACCAGGTCGTGCCTCATATCGTACAGCCAAAGGGTCAATCTTCATCAGCTGATGACCATTTGCACGTGTGATATTGTACTTATAAATTTGGCCTTCTTGAGCAAGACTGGTAAAGACTTCCCAGACTCCAAATTCATTCCGTTCCATCGGAATTTGATTTTCAACCCAATTGGTGAAATCCCCTACTAAGTGAACAGCCTGAGCATTGGGTGCCCATACACGAAAAGTGTAGCCATACACACCATTTTTTTCTTCCCTATGAGCTCCCAGATAGTGCTGGAGGTGAAAATTTTCACCTGTCATAAAGGTTTTTAAAGCATTATTCTTATCCATACACCCTCCTGTTTCTGTAAGCGTTTTCTATAGATTTATTATACTACCTTTTTAGGGAAGATTCAAGTAAATTACGGAATTTGCAAAAAAATCTTTTGAAAGTCTTCAACAAATTCACTGATGTATTCACTTGTAAATCAAGAAATTTTCAGAAAAGCTTTGAAAACGAATCGTTTTTTAATAATACTATCACAAAGTTCGTTATTTAGCTAACAAAAATATAATTTTAAGTAAAAAAATAAATCAGGAAACGAATCTCCTGATTTTATCTCACATCAAAAACAATGGATTTAACATTTGTCATCGCTTCAATGCTATATTTAATTCCTTGAACACCAGCACCAGAACCTTTGACACCAAGGAAGGGGAAATTATCTGGACCACGTTGGGTTTTATTATTAATATGAACTGTGCCCACTTCAAGTTTTTCAGCAATTTCAAAGGCCTTTTTGAAATCATTTGTAAAGACTGAGGATTGAAGGCCGAATTCAGATTCGTTGGCAAAGACAATTGCTTCTTCTACATTAGCCACACTAATAATTGGTAAAACAGGGCCAAATGGCTCTTCCCATGCTACTTTCATATCTTTTGTAACTTGGTCAAAAAGCACTGGCCAGAGAAGATTGCCCTCACGTTTGATTTGTGTAAGAGCCTGAGCCCCTTTTTCTTGTGCATCCTCAATCAAGCCCCAGATGAAGTCGGCTGAAGCATTGTCAATAACAGGTGTAATATCAGCATTGTCAAATGGATCACCAACTGTTAATTTAGCAACCTCTGCTTGAAGCAAAGTAGCTAATGTATCTGCAACACTTTCGAGAACAATGACACGTTTAATGGCCGTGCAACGTTGACCTGAATAGCTAAAGGCACCCGCAACAATTTGCTTGGCAGCATGTTCCAAATCTGCATCTTCTAGTACTAGGGCTGCATCTTTCCCACCAAGCTCCAACATGATAGGACGCATACCAGCTAAACGACCAATACGTTCTCCGATAGGAGTTGAGCCTGTAAAGTTGATGAAGTTGACTTCTTTGTGCTCAATGATATAATCCCCAATTTCTGAACCACGACCCGTAATGGTGTTGAAAACACCTGCTGGAATTCCTGCTTCTTCAAATGCTTTAGCCAGCAAGAGACCAGAAATAGAACCTTGAGTTGGTGGCTTAAACATGACCACATTCCCTGCAATCAAGGCAGGTGCAATTTTAGATCCAGAAAGGTTAACTGGATAGTTAAATGGTGCGATTGCTAAAACAACCCCAACTGGCTCGCGACGAACAACAGCCAGTTTATTTTTACTCACTGCCTCAAAGCCGCCACCTTCCATTGCTTGGCCAGTGATACGAAGACCTTCCTCAGCAGCATATCGAATCAAGTCTGCGGTACGCACCACTTCTCCAATAGCTGCTTTAATCCCTTTTGCTACCTCTTTAGCAAGGATAGTACCGATTTCTTCCTTATCACGTTCTAAAATAGCTGCTGTTTTGTGCAAATAAGCCGCACGTTCAACTGCTGATAAATCACGCCATGCAGGGAGGGCTTCTCGCGCAGCTTTCATAGCCTCATCTACTTCTGCTTGGCTCATAGCGGGTACTGTTCCTAATTCTTCTTGATTGATTGGTGAATAAATCGTAATTTCTTTTTCAGATGATTTCCATTCTCCATTTACTAAATTCTGATATCTTGTCAAATTCTCGTCCTCCTGAAAATGATTAAAATATATTTTACCAAATTTTCAGAAAATTACAACCATTTTTGCAATTTTTTTGAGATTATTTTCACAAGCTTGGTTTTTCAAACTATTTGAAACTTGATTCTAATCTTCATTGAAAACTTATAAATGATAAAAAGGATTAGACAATCTAACCCTTTTTAGTTTATGCATTTAAGAGAGTACTTTTAGCACTGCGACACTAGTATCATCAATGACATTTTCTTGTTTCGAACGACTATTGGTCACAAGCATTTCTAGATTTCCTGCATTTTCAAAGTATAAGGAAGTTCCCTTGGCATTGAATACTACCAATAGATGTTCTGGCCCCCCGTGAATCTCGTAAACAATCCATCCGCTATTTTCTGCAGCTGTGTGAACAAAGACATGACGGTAAACTTCTTCGTATGTAGGATAAGAAAAGGCGCTAGTCTGTGTTTTCAGTCGAATAATTTGACGGACAAAGTCAATGCTTTCTTGTCTTTCATTGATTAAATCCCAGTTTATTTGGTTAACACTGTCAGGAGCGTTGTAACTATTCATAGCACGTTCTCGGTCTGCCGAAGTGAGTTGTCCATGTTCACCCGTCGGAATTAATTTGGTTCGACCAAATTCTTGGCCAATTTCCATAAAGGACATTCCTTGCATGAGAAGGTTCATTACTGTCGCCGTCTCAACCTTGCGCATAATCTGGTCTGAACTTTGATCAGGATGAAGAGTCGCCAACAAATCATGAAGATTGTAATTGTCATGGGCTTCAACATAGTTGAGAACCTGGTTTGGACTGAGATAAGAACCCAATTCTCGGCTACCAAGAATGGCCTTGGCAATGATTGGTTCAGTGGCTGCACCACTTACAAATCCTGACTTGATTGCACCATAAACTTCTCCTCCTTTGACCGCATCACGCTGATTATCATTGAAGAATCCGATATTTGGCATTTGGTAGGCATTATCCTTCTTGGCCTTATCATAAGTTGCAAGACCTGTTCCCATATCCCAGCCTTCTCCATAAGTGATAATACGGGGATCAACCTCATCTAGCGCCCAACGAATCGCTTGCATGGTTTTGACATTATGAATACCCATCAAGTCAAAACGGAAGCCGTCAATATTGTATTCCTGTACCCAGTATAGAAGAGAATCAATCATGTACTTGCGGAACATTTCGTGTTCACTGGCTGTTTCATTTCCAACACCTGTTCCATTCTGGAAGGTACCGTCTGGATTCATACGATAGTAGTAATCAGGGACAGTTGTTTGGAAAGGTGCATCAACCGTTGAAAAGGTGTGATTATAAACCACGTCCATAATGACACCAATCCCCGCATCGTGATAGGCTTGAACCATGGTCTTCAAATCACGAATGACCTGCCCTGGATCATCTGGATTACTAGAAAAACTTGGTTCTGGTGCATTGTAGTTTTGAGGGTCATAACCCCAGTTATAGGTTACATTTCCATCCTCATCGTATTCCTTATGGCGATCAAAGATAGGCTGGAGTTGAACATAGTTGCAGCCAAGTTCTTTGATATAGTCAAAGGCGGTTGCTTGTCCGAATTGGTTTACAGTTCCAGTCTGGGCAGCACCAAGGAAGGTTCCACGGAGATGCTCTGCAACTCCAGAGGTCGGAGATTTGGTTAAATCTCGGATATGCATTTCACAGATAACTGCTTTACATGGATTTTCCAAACGCCAAGGCGCTTCTGTTCCATGTTTGACCACAAATCCTTCTACTTGTCTGTCTTGATGAGAAAGAATTACGGAACGTTTGCCGTCAGGACTTGTGGCAATCGTGTAAGGATCTCTCGTCACAGTCTGGTGGTGAGGAAAGTCAATCTGATACTGATAAGCCTTGCCAGCAAGATTTTCATCTAAGTCTAGACTCCAAACACCAATGGTATTGTACTTATGACTGTATGAATAGCTATTACCACGCTCTAGATTAAAGGTTTTCCAAATCGGAGCGTCGTTGCTGGTATTTTCGTAGACAACCACCTGTACAGCAGTAGCCGTAGGAGCCCAAAGTTTAAAGCTAGTCTGATAATCTGAAAGACTGTAACCTAGTTCTCCTTGGTAGCCCCAGTGGTGATCAAAACTAGCGCTATGTATTGCTCTATCAAAAGCAAATGGATTTTGATCTTTGTAGTAAGGACTAGCAATGGCTGGGTTTTCAGAATAATAAACAGTCTCGTCGCCCTCTAAAATCCAAACTTCTGTCAGAAGCGGATAGTAGTTATAACGCACGGAATATTCCTTAACTGTCCCATCAATCTCGACAGAAAACTTCAGGTTTTCTAACTTTTCTTGACTTGTAACTGTGAAGGAGAACTTTGCTCCAAAAAAGTTATTTTCATAATACAATTTTTCAACATTGTCCGCCTGTTTTCTACTAAATGAACAGGCTGCATAATCCCCGTTTTTTCGATGAAAATGGATGACTACAGGGTAATTTAACATTTCTTTTCCTAATTTCTAATTTTAATTTAATTTTTTATGTGGTGCTGATAGATTCAGCAATTTAATTTCTGACTCAAGATAGACTCAATTCATGTCAAAACACTTCAGGATAGACAGTTTCAGACTATCTAACATCTAGCCTTCTACTATTCTTTACAAACTTTCGAGCCAAGCTTCATCTCGAACTTCAATACCAAGTTCTTGTGCTTTTTGAAGTTTACTTCCAGCATCTGCACCTGCCACGACGAGGTCGGTCTTTTTAGAAACACTGCCAGTCACTTTAGCACCCAAACTTTCGAGTTTATTTTTAGCTTCTGAGCGCTTGAGCCGTTCCAATTTTCCAGTCAATACAACGGTCAAACCTGACAAGGCCGCATCTGCCACTACCGTCTGTCCTTTATAGTCCAGATTGACCCCAGCTTCTTTCAATTCTTTGAGGAGAATTTCAGAGCCTTCTGTCGCAAAATATGTCTGAAGACTCTTGGCAATCACACTACCCAGACTTTCAATACTAGCCACTTCATCTGAATCTGCCTGAGCCAGATTTTCAATCGAGTGAAAATGTTGGAGTAAAAGCTGACTGGCCTTGCTTCCGACATGGCGAATTCCCAAACCAAATAAGAGCTTCTCGGCAGAATTTTCCTTAGATGCTTGAATGGCTTGATACAGTTTAGCAGCAGACTTTTCCTTGACCCCCTCTAAAAGGAGGAAATCTTCTTCTTTCAAATGGTAAATATCTGCCACATCCTTGACTAGATCTGCAGCAAAGAGTTTCTCAATAATAGATGGCCCAAGGCCTGTGATATTCATGGCATCTCGAGAAGCAAAGTGAATCAAACCTTCCATGATTTGGGCAGGACAACGCGGATTGATACAACGAAGGGCCACTTCATCTTCAAAGTGCAACAAGCCAGAATTACAACTTGGGCAGTTTGTAGGGATATCTAGTTTTTCTTCAGAAACCCGTTTGGACTCTACCACACGTAAAACGGCAGGGATGATGTCCCCAGCCTTATATACTATAACCGTATCGTCTTTGCGGATATCTTTTTCAGCAATATAATCCACATTGTGCAGGGTCGCACGGCTAACAGTTGTACCAGCTAGCTGTACTGGTGTTAAATTCGCAGTTGGGGTTACAACACCCGTACGGCCAACTGTCCAGTCAACTGAGAGTAGTTGAGCTTCTTTTTCTTCAGCAGGAAACTTGTAGGCTACTGCCCACTTTGGAGCCTTAACGGTAAAACCAAGTTCTTCTTGGCTTGCTAGGTCATTGACCTTGATCACCACCCCATCAATATCGTAAGGCAGATTTTCCCGTTCTTGTCCTACTTCTTGGATAAAATCCCAGATTTCATCTATATTTTCAGCCAAGATTCGCTTAGGATTGACCACAAAACCAAGTTGTTCAAGGTGCTTCAAAACCTTTTCTTGGCTATCACGAGTTGAAGGGCTGGCTTCTTGATAGAGGAAGGTCGCAAGATTGCGCTTGGCAACTACTGCTGTATCCAACTGTCGCAGGGTGCCTGCTGCCGCATTCCGAGGATTGGCAAATTCAGGCTCTCCATTTTCTTGTCGTGCTTGGTTGACCTGGTCAAAAGAAGCGCGTGGCATGTAACATTCCCCACGAACTGTGATATCTAGTTCTTCTGGCAAGGTCAAAGGAATGTCCTTAACACGCTTGAGGTTTTCCGTGATATTCTCCCCAACAGAACCGTCTCCACGTGTTGCACCAGCAAGCAAAATCCCCTTTTCATAAGTCAGCGAGATAGACAAGCCATCGATTTTCAGCTCACAAATATAGGTCGGATGAGCCACTTCCTTACGAACACGCGCATCAAAAGCTTCAAGCTCCTCACGTGAAAAAGCATCCTGCAAACTATAAAGAGGATACTGATGACTGTATTTTTCAAAACCATCTAAAACCTTGCCACCAACACGATGGGTAGGACTGTCTGCTAGCACTTGATCTGGATAGGCAGTTTCTAACTCAACCAACTCTCGGTAAAGGCGATCATACTCACTGTCTGAAACCGAGGGATTATCGCTGGTATAGTACTCAGTCGCATAGCGATTGAGCAAGGCGACCAACTCATTCATTCTTTTATTCATAAAACTATTTTACCATAAATTAAGCCCTTCTCACAAACGAGAAGGGCGGAAAACTTAGAAATCTTACACCTGCTCTGATAATTCTTCCCACTCAAGCATAGCTTCTTCCTGACGATGGCTGATTTTGTCCAGTTCAGCCTGCAATTCCACCAGTTTGCCGGCATCGTTTGTTTCCAACATTTGTTCAGAAATGTCTTGGCTTTGACTTTCTAACTCTTCGATTTCAGCTTCTAGACTTTCGATTTGTCGCATGAGTTTACGGGCTTCTTTTTGACTTTCTTTCTGAGCTTGATAGTCATTAACTGGACTTGCTTCTTTTGCTTGATTAGTAGTTGAAATTTCCTCAGTTTGAATCATTTCTACTTCTGCTTTCTTCTCGACATAGTAGTCGTAATCTCCAAGATAGAGAGTTGATCCATTCTCAGACAATTCCAGTACATGAGTTGCCACACGATTGATAAAGTAACGGTCGTGACTGACGAATAGAAGAGTTCCATCAAAGTCAATCAAGGCATTTTCCAACACTTCCTTGCTATCAATATCCAAGTGGTTGGTTGGCTCATCCAGAATCAAGAAGTTGTTGTTTTCCATGGAAAGTTTAGCGAGAAGTAAACGGGCTTTCTCGCCACCAGACAGCATGCCGACTGATTTTTTAACATCATCTCCTGAGAAAAGGAAGGCACCTAGACGGTTACGAATTTCAACTTCTGGTGTCAGTTTAAAATCATTCCAGAGTTCATCCAGTACAGTATTACTTGGTGTCAGCTTGCTTTGGGTTTGGTCATAGTAACCAACCTCAACATTGGCGCCAAAGCGCTTCTCACCCTTGATAAAAGGAATCTGGTCCACAATAGACTTGATAAAGGTTGACTTGCCAATACCATTTGGTCCAACAATAGCAACAGCATTCATCTTACGAAGGTCTAGGTTGATAGGATCTGACAATATTTCCCCATCATAGCCAATAGCTGCATTCTCAACAGTCAAAACAACATTGCCCGACGTTTTTTCAGACTGGAAGGTCATGTTGGCTGATTTCTTGCCAGCTTCAGGTTTGTCCAAACGCTCCATTTTTTCCAGTTGTTTGCGTCGAGATTGGGCTCGTTTGGTCGTCGAAGCACGTACTAGATTGCGATTGACAAAGTCTTCCAGAGCAGCGATTTCCTTTTGTTGCTTTTCATAGTTTTTTGCCTCAGTAGCTAGCTTTTGCTCCTTTAACTCAACAAAACGAGAGTAATTCCCCACATAACGATCCAAGGAATGCTTGGTCAAATCTAGCGTAATTGTCGCAACCTTATCTAAGAAATAACGGTCGTGGCTGACGATAATGAGGGCACCGCTATAATTTACCAAGTAATTCTCTAGCCAGGCTATAGTTTCAATATCTAAGTGGTTAGTTGGCTCGTCCAAGACCAAGAGATTTGGCTTTTCAAGAAGCATTTTGGCAAGTGCCAAACGAGTATTTTGACCACCTGAAAGCTCGGCAATTTTCATCTGCCACATAGACTCGTCAAACTTAAATCCATTCAAAATCGCTCGAATATCAGCTTCATAGGTAAAGCCACCTGCTTGGCGAAAATTCTCAGATAAACGATCATAATCTGACATCAGTTTGTTCAAATCCTCACCAGACTTTTCACCCATCTCTAACTCCATCTGACGCAGTTGTTTCTCCGTCCGACGTAAGTCATCAAAGACATGAAGCATTTCATCGTAGATGGTATTTTCAGACTCAAAACGGCTATCTTGGGCTAGGTAAGACAGAGAAATATCTTTTTTCTTATTGATTTCTCCACTAGTTGGCTCCTCTTCTCCAACCAAAATCTTCAAAAGAGTAGACTTACCTGCACCATTTTTCCCAACGAGAGCAATCCGGTCTCGTTCATCAACTTGTAGGTTAATATTATCAAAAAGAACCTCTCCTGCAAAAGAACGTTCAATTCTATTAGCTTGTAAAATAATCATAAGAGTAGTATAGCATGTTTCCCTAAGGCATTCAAGACTTGATAAACCGGCATATGTCACTACTTTTCTGTAAATTATGCTAGGGTTTTACTAAAATGCTAAAAAATGCTATAATGTGAACGGTTAAAACAATTTACAAAAAGGAGAATTTCAATGTCTTACCAAGAAAATTACCAGAAATGGGTTGATTTTGCGGAACTTCCTGACTACCTTCGTCAAGATTTAGAAAATATGGATGAAAAAACTAAGGAAGATGCCTTCTATACAAATCTTGAATTTGGTACTGCAGGTATGCGTGGCTTGATTGGTGCGGGTACAAACCGTATCAACATCTACGTTGTTCGCCAAGCTACTGAAGGATTGGCTCGTTTGATTGAGTCAAAAGGTGGAAACGAAAAAGAACGCGGTGTAGCAATTGCCTACGATAGCCGTCACTTCTCACCTGAGTTTGCCTTTGAATCTGCGGCAGTTCTTGCTAAACACGGCATCAAATCTTACGTATTTGAAAGCCTTCGTCCAACTCCAGAACTATCATTTGCAGTTCGTCACCTCAACTGTTTTGCGGGTATCATGGTCACAGCCAGTCATAACCCTGCACCATTTAACGGATACAAGGTTTACGGTGAAGACGGTGGACAAATGCCTCCACACGACGCAGACGCTTTGACTACATATATCCGTGCAATCGAAAATCCATTTGCTGTAGAAGTTGCTGATGTGGAAGCTGAAAAAGCTTCTGGCTTAATTGAAGTTATCGGCGAAGCTGTTGACGTAGAATACCTTAAAGAGGTTAAGGACGTAAACATCAACCCAGCCTTGATTGAAGAATTCGGTAAAGACATGAAAATTGTATACACACCACTTCATGGTACTGGTGAAATGTTGGCTCGTCGTGCTCTTGCCCAAGCAGGATTTGACTCTGTTCAAGTCGTTGAAGCGCAAGCAACTCCTGACCCAGACTTCTCAACTGTAAAATCTCCAAACCCAGAAAGCCAAGCAGCCTTTGCCCTTGCTGAAGAACTTGGTCGTCAAGTTGGTGCAGATGTTCTTGTGGCAACTGACCCTGATGCTGACCGTGTTGGTGTTGAAGTTCTTCAAAAAGATGGTAGCTACCTCAACCTATCAGGTAACCAAATCGGTGCTATCATGGCTAAATACATATTGGAAGCTCATAAAAATGCTGGAACTCTTCCTGAAAATGCAGCCCTATGTAAATCTATCGTATCAACTGACTTGGTAACGAAGATTGCTGAAAGCTACGGCGCAACTATGTTCAACGTCTTGACTGGGTTCAAATTTATCGCTGAAAAAATTCAAGAATTTGAAGAAAAACACAATCACACTTACATGATGGGATTTGAAGAAAGCTTCGGTTACTTGATTAAGCCATTCGTACGTGATAAAGATGCTATCCAAGCCGTCCTTGTCGTTGCTGAACTTGCTGCCTACTACCGTTCTCGTGGTTTGACACTTGCTGACGGTATCGAAGAAATCTACAAAGAATACGGCTACTACGCAGAAAAAACTATCTCTGTTACCCTTTCAGGTGTTGATGGTGCTGAACAAATCAAAGCGATTATGGCTAAATTCCGTAACAACGCTCCAAAAGAATGGAATGCAACAGCTATCACTGTAGTAGAAGACTTCAAGGCTCAAACTGCCACTGCTGCTGACGGTACTGTTACAAATTTGACAACTCCTCCAAGTGATGTTTTGAAATACACACTTGCTGACGGTTCATGGATTGCTGTTCGCCCTTCAGGTACAGAACCAAAAATCAAGTTCTACATTGCAGTTGTAGGTGAAACCAACGAAGAATCACAAGCTAAAATCGCTAACATCGAAGCAGAAATCAATGCTTTTGTAAAATAAAGCCCTATAAAAGATGAGACCAACCAATCTCATCTTTTTTTCGTATCAAATCTAAGCAATTTTAGAAACTTTATGGCATACTAGACTTATCAATGAAAGCGAGGTAATCTCATGGAACAATTTTTAGATAATATCAAAGACCTTGAAGTCACTACAGTAGCGCGTGCGGAAGAAGCTCTTGATAAAAAAGAAACTGCAACCTTCTTTATCGGTCGCAAAACTTGCCCTTACTGCCGTAAATTTGCTGGTACCTTGGCAGGTGTCGTAGCTGACACTAAAGCTCACATCTACTTCATCAACAGTGAAGAACCAAGCCAACTCAATGAGTTGCAAGCATTCCGCTCACGCTACGGAATCCCAACTGTACCAGGATTTGTTCACATTGCGGATGGACAAATCAATGTCCGTTGCGACTCTTCAATGTCAGCACAAGAAATCAAAGATTTCGCTGGATTGTAAAAAAGCCACTCATCGAGTGGTTTTTAAATGGTCAAAATTACGTTTTTTCAAGCAAATCTTGTATCATCCGATGCAGTTCTTCGATTTTCTCAGATTGTTTCTCTATTAATATTCTTTGGCCCGATAATTCGTCTTGGAGTTTATCAAGTTTTATCTGTTCATCTGGATTATCTTTTACAAAAAAGTTCGTCAAGGCACTTGTTAACATTCCTATTGTACTAATCCCTACCAACATTAATAAAAAAGCTAGCCATTTCCCAAAAAGGGAAACTGGAACAATATCACCATAACCAACAGTGGTTACTGTCACAAGAGCCCACCAAAGACTATCTGAGAAAGATTTTTCTTCAACTACAGATAAAATTGAACTTCCTACTAGAACAATAAAAATATTAACATACAAGATATAAATCAGGCCATTTGTCCGTAAGAATCTACTAATTTTTCTTTCTAATTTACCTGTAAGTCCAATTATTCTAAGTAAACGAGTCAGTTTCAGTAATTTTGTCAGCCTTGCTAAGCGGAAGATACGCCCTAATCGCAATACTGTAAAAATAGCATTTAAAGGAAGGATAGCTAACAAGTCAAAGATATTTTCAAGTATAAACCTCCATTTTGCTTTACTTGAAAAGAACCGCCAACCATAATCTACCACAAACACAAACCAAAGTAGCAAGTCAATAATACTGTATGGAGGACTGTCTAAATCAATCATCTCAGCAAATCCAAGTAATACCAGAATATACTCAACTTTAATTCAATAAATATCTCTCCGATGACCAACTTCTAAAGTAGCAATGACTAATTCATCATCTACAATTTGTACGATAACTCGATAATTACCAATTCTATAGCGCCATTGACCAACGCGATTACCAACCAAAGCCTTTCCGTGTCGTCTTGGGTCTTCCAAAACATTGGTTTGTAAATAGTTTGTAATTATCTTCTGCGTATAACGATCCAATTTTTTCAATTGCTTGATGAAACGTCTTGTTGGAACTAATTTATACAAATTATTCATCCTCCAAGCCTAAATCATGCATCATTTCTTCCCAAGTAATGGGTTCAACTCCTTTTTCCAAGTCTTCTAAATACTCTTGATAGGCTAAATCTGCCACACGAGCATCGTATTCATCTTCTAGAGCTTCAAGAGTTTTGGTGCGGATAAGTTCCGACAGGGAAACCCCTTCAAACTTAGCCATTGCTTTCATAAATGTTTTATCAGCTTCAGAAACTTTTAATGTAATAGTAGTCATCTTTTGCACTCCCTTTTTTAATAGTAACACCATTGTATTACTTTTTAGGTGTTCAGTCAATATAAAAAGAACACCTTCTTAGCGTTCTTTCTATATATCTGTCAATGGTGTTGCGGTATCTGGTGAGGTATCATATACCTTAAAGTCTATCCCAACTCCAAGATCAGCTTGAGCCAACTGATTTACCATGGTCATATGAGCCAGTTCCTTGATATTGTTCTCCTTAGATAAATGACCAAGGTAGATTTTCTTAGTGCGGTTTCCCAAGGTACGAATCATAGCTTCAGCACCGTCCTCGTTAGAAAGGTGACCCAGATCCGATAGGATTCGTTGTTTGAGTCGCCAAGCGTAAGAACCTGCTCGCAAAATCTCTACATCATGGTTGGACTCGATAAGATAGCCATCTGCATTCTCGACAATTCCTGCCATACGGTCACTAACATAACCTGTATCTGTCAAAAGGACAAAACTCTTGTCATCCTTCATAAAGCGATAGAACTGCGGTGCGACTGCATCATGACTTACACCAAAACTCTCGATGTCGATATCTCCAAAGGTTTTTGTTTTGCCCATTTCAAAGATATGCTTTTGCGAAGAATCCACCTTGCCAAGATACTTGCTATTTTCCATAGCCTGCCAGGTCTTTTCATTGGCGTAAAGATCCATACCATACTTGCGAGCCAACACACCGACTCCATGGATATGGTCTGAATGCTCATGGGTAATCAAAATGGCATCCAAGTCTTCTGGCTTGCGATTTATTTCAGCAAGTAGGCTGGTGATTTTCTTACCAGATAAGCCTGCATCCACTAAAAGTTTCTTTTTTGGCGTTTCCAGATAAAAGGAATTTCCACTGGAACCCGACGCTAAAATACTGTATTTAAAGCCTGTTTCACTCATTCTGGTCTTCTATTTCGTCCTCCCATACTTCTTCTTTCACTGCATCCTTATCATAAGGGAGCACAATAGTGAAGGTTGATCCCTTACCGTATTCACTTTTGGCCCAAATAAAGCCCTTATGTTGTTTGATAATTTCTTTAGCAATAGACAGTCCTAGGCCTGTACCACCTTGGGCACGACTTCTGGCACGATCCACACGATAAAAACGGTCAAAGATTCGTGGTAAATCCTGCTTAGGAATACCCAAACCTTGGTCTGAGATAGATAAAATCATCTGATCATCAGTTGTCTTCATGGTCACTGTGATTTTCCCACCATCTGGTGAATACTTAATGGCATTGTTAAGAATATTATCAATCACCTGCGTCATTTTGTCTGTATCAATTTCAATCCAGACAGAGGTAATCGGATAATCTCTAACCAATTCGTATTTCTTCTCTTCATCTGATCCCCTCATCTTATCAAAACGGTTAAGGATAAAGGTAATAAAGGCAGTAAAGTTAATCAGTTCGACATCTAGATGACTGGTTGCATTATCAATACGTGAAAGATGGAGAAGATCTGTCACCATTCGCATCATACGGTTAGTTTCATCAAGAGATACCTTGATAAAGTCTGGTGCGACAGGTTCTGACAAGGCTCCCTCATCCAAGGCTTCAAGATAGGATTTTACGCTGGTCAGAGGTGTCCTCAACTCATGACTAACGTTGGAAACAAAGAGTCTCCGTTCCCGTTCTTCCTTCTCCTGCTCCGTCGTATCATGCAAAACTGCAACCAAACCTGAGATAAAGCCAGACTCTCGACGAACCAAGGCAAAACGTACACGAAGGCTCAGATATTCACCATTGGCATCCTGAGAATCAATCATAAGCTCAGGAACTTGGGTAATCAAATCACGAAGTTCATACTCATCTTCAATCTCAAGCAATTCTAGAATACTTTTGTTTAGAACATCTTCTTTCTGAACACCTAACTGTTTCTTAGCCATGTCATTAATCATGGTAATCTTGCCACGACGATTGGTCGCAAGGACTCCGTCCGTCATATAAGAGAGGATACTATGTAATCGTTTACTCTCTTGTTCCAGATTTTCTTGAGTCAAACGGATTACTTCTGATAAATCATTGAGATTATTGGTAATATTAGTGATTTCAGAGCTTCCCTGCATATCCAATACCTGAGAATAGTCTCCTGCAATCAGGTCTTTCACCTTTTGATTAATTTGCTTCAACCGAATATTATCTCGCCGATTTTCTAGCAAAAGCAAGGTAACAATCAAGATAAAACCCAATAAAATTAAAATGAAGATAAAATCACTAGCAAGAATATTTTTTCTAATCAATTCAATCATTATTTCTCATATAATAACCAACACCGCGACGTGTTAGGATGTACTCTGGACGACTTGGTGTATCTTCAATCTTCTCACGCAAACGTCTGATAGTTACGTCAACAGTCCGAACATCTCCGAAATAATCATAACCCCAGACCGTTTCAAGCAAGTGTTCACGGGTAATCACTTGACCAATATGAGAAGCCAAGTGATACAAAAGCTCAAATTCACGGTGGGTTAAGTCTAGTTCTTCACCGTATTTTTTAGCTACATAAGCATCTGGTACAATCTCCAAGTCCCCAATTTGCAAGGGTTGGGTTTTCTTTTCATCTGACTCTTGATTATCTACAGAAACCAAGTCCGTACGACGAAGAAGAGCTTTAACACGCGCCTGCAACTCACGATTTGAGAAGGGTTTGGTTACATAGTCATCCGCTCCAAGCTCTAAACCGATAACCTTATCAAATTCACTGTCTTTAGCAGAAAGCATGATAATAGGCACACTACTTGTCTTGCGAATGGTCTTAGCAACTTCTAAACCATCAATTTCTGGAAGCATCAAATCCAGAATAATAATATCCGGTTGCTCTGCTTCAAATTGTTCTAGTGCTTCACGACCATTAAAAGCAGTTACAACCTCGTAACCTTCCTTGGTCATATTAAACTTGATAATATCCGAGATTGGTTTTTCATCATCTACAATTAATATTTTTTTCATTTGTTCACCTTTTTCTCTACTATTATATCAAAAAAATAACAAGAAGACACAATAGCTAGTCTTTACTACTGTCTAAGTTGGCTTGTGCATAAGCCTGCCAGATTTTTTGTTGGGGTTTGGCAAGTGGGTAATTCTTAAACTCTTCTGGTGAAAGCCAGCGAACTTCCCTATCTGGAAAGTCATTGTAGTCACTCACCTGACCTGCTACAATTTGAACATGCCACTTACGATGACTAAAGATATGCTTGACAGTCTCAAAATAAATATCAAGCCAATCAACATCTAGGTCATAGTCCTGCTGGAAACTCTCTTCTGGACTGGGACCAAAGTTCACGCTTTCTTCTGCAACCTGATGAAAGAGGTCAAACTGCTCTCCTTGCGAAAAGTTATCAACTTCTATCAAGGGGAAATGCCAAAAACCTGCCAATAGCTTTTCA
This sequence comes from Streptococcus mitis, assembly GCF_047464965.1. Lineage (GTDB taxonomy): Bacteria > Bacillota > Bacilli > Lactobacillales > Streptococcaceae > Streptococcus > Streptococcus mitis_DU. Next base: position 115,562 of record NZ_JASHAT010000005.1, on the reverse strand, counting down.
CTTTCATTTTTTTCAAGTAAAAATTGTCCCTGAGTATTTTTGACCACCAAGGCTTTAAGATAAATTGGAACAGGCTTTTTCTTGGGAGCCTTAATTGGATAACGGTCCATTGTGCCATTCTGATATGCCGCACTAAAGTCCTTAACTGGGCTTTCTTCTGGTCTGGGATTTACAGGCGCCTCAATATCAGATCCTAAGTCCATCAAAGCTTGATTAAAGTCACCAGGCCTTTCTGGGTCAATCAAGATTTCCATCATTGCCTGAAAAATTTTACGATTACTTGGAATCCCAATATCGTGATTAACTTCAAATAGACGTGCCAAAACACGCATGACATTACCATCTACAGCTGGCTCAGGCAAGTTAAAAGCAATACTGGAAATGGCTCCTGCAGTGTAAGGTCCAATTCCTTTCAAGCTGGAAATTCCTTCATAGGTGTTTGGAAATTGACCACCAAAATCAGTCATAATCTGCTGGGCTGCAGCCTGTAAATTACGAACTCGAGAATAATAACCCAAACCTTCCCAAGCCTTCAACAAACGCTCTTCAGGCGCATTCGCCAAACTTTCTACTGTTGGAAACCAGTCCAAGAATCGTTCGTAATAAGGGATAACCGTATCCACCCTAGTTTGCTGGAGCATAATTTCAGACACCCAGATATGATAAGGATTTTTACTTCTACGCCACGGTAAATCTCTTTTGTTTTCATCATACCAAGCGAGAAGTTTCTCACGGAAAGAAATGATCTTCTCCTCCGGCCACATGACGATACCGTATTCTTTCAAATCTAACATATCTCTAGTATAACACAGAAGATTCTAACTGTCCTTTTCCTAGTATTAGTACTCTTCGAAAATCAAATTCAAACCACGTCAACGTCGCCTTGCCGTACTCAAGTACAGCCTGCGGCTAGTTTCCTAGTTTGCTCTTTGATTTTCATTGAGTATAAAAAGCCTCTTCCCAAAGGAAAGAGGACTAAATCTTATTGATGAACAGCTTGGGCTGCTGTGATAAGGGTCAACTTGTAAACATCATCTGCATTACATCCACGAGAAAGGTCGTTAACTGGCTTGTTCAAACCTTGCAAAACAGGTCCTACAGCCGCAAAGCCACCAAGGCGTTCTGCCATCTTGTAACCGATATTTCCTGCCTCGATACCTGGGAAGATGAAGACATTTGCTTGACCAGCTACCGTACTTCCAGGAGCTTTCAGAGCTGCAGTTTCAGGAACAAAGGCTGCATCAAATTGCAATTCCCCATCTATTTCAAGGTCAGGACGCAAGTCGTGAGCAATTTTAGTTGCTTCTACAACCTTATCAACACTTTCACCAAAACCTGAACCCTTAGTAGAATAGCTTAGCATAGCAATTTTAGGCTCGATTCCAAACATCTTAGCTGTAATTGCTGAGTTGATTGCAATTTCAGCCAAGGCTTCAGCGTCTGGATTGATATTGATGGCACAGTCCCCAAAGAGGTAACGCTCCGTACCACGAACCATGAGGAAGGCACCTGAAGTACGAGTTACATTTGGACGAGTTTTGATGATTTGAAGAGCTGGACGAACTGTTGAAGCTGTTGAGTGAATCGCTCCTGACACCATTCCATCAACCAAGCCCAAGTAAACCAACATAACACCAAAATAGTTGACATCTTCAACCAAAACCTTGCGTGCATCTTCTTCAGACATTTTGCCCTTGCGACGCTCCACTAAAGCAGCAACCATTTCTTCAAATTTATCGTAGTGTTGAGGGTCGATGACTTCATAACCGTCCTCAATACCTTCGATTTCAAGATAAATTTTAATTTTTTCAGGATTTCCAAGCAAAACAGGAATCACTTCTGTTTCTTTTACCAGGCGTTTAGTCGCTTGAAGAATACGAGGTTCTTCCCCTTCAGGGAGAACGATACGAGCATTTTTACCAACCAAGTTGGCTTTGAGACTTTCAAAAACTTCCATGAGTTTTCTCCTTTTAGATAATAATTATACTCTGAAACTGTTTTTATAGAGTATTAGTTGATAACTGGGTAATAAGGTTGCTAAAATCATTCGGCAAGGGACTTTCTAACTGCAAGTCTTGCTCTAAAAATGGATGATAAAAAGTTAAGGAATGACAATGTAGGGCCTGGCGCTGAATTCCATCGTCTAGACTACCACCGTACAAGTCATCTCCCAACAAAGGAAAACCAATATGAGAAAAATGGACTCGGATTTGGTGGGTTCGACCAGTGTGCAGGCGAATGTCTACCAAATGAATATTCCCATAAGATGCTACAATCTTGTAAGAAGTATGAGCATACTTTCCACCTTTAGCTACGCGTCTGGTAATAATGGAGTCTTCATCACGCGCAATCGGAGCAATAATTTCCCCCTCTGACTCCAAGTGTCCATCGCCTTTAACCAAAGCAAAGTAGCGTTTTTCAATGGACTTCTTCTGCAACTGCTTGTCTAATCGTGCATGGGCATAGCCGTGCTTAGCAAAGAGCATCAAGCCAGAAGTATCTCTATCAAGTCTAGTTACAATGTGAACCTGCTGATTTTCATAGTCTTGCTTGACGTAGTAACCCTTGATAAAATTAGCGATGGTATTGGAGTGATTAACACTAGGAATAGAAGCCACTCCATAGGGTTTATTTAAGACTAGAAAATGGTCATCCTCATAGAGAATATCCAGTGGGCGCTCGATAGCTTCGAGAGTTTCAAAACCTTCCTCAGCGGGAATATCGATGATAACAAGGTCTCCAATATCCAATAGATACGTCGCATTTTGTGGTTGACCATTGACCAGAATAGCTCCGCCTCGAAACTTAATCTTAGCTAGCAGCCCCTTAGAAACCTCGTGCTTTTTTAAGAAGGTCTTAACCTTGACATGCTCATCTGCGATAAATTCAAACCTCATTCGTCCACCTCGCCGATGAAAGCATCCTTAACACGGTTCCAGAAACTGGTATGGCTAGGTGATGCGACAAAGTGAATCTTATGATGGTCGATTTGATACTCAATTCGCTCAATATTACGGAAGGAATAAACGCTATTGTCAACCGAAATGGTATGGTAATCGTTTCTTGTTGGTATGAGTTCAATCTTATCCTTCTTAGGCACAATAATGGAAGAGCCCAGGGTTCGATAGACACGATTGTTAAGGCTAGCAATTTCCGTTAATTGCAAAGCTTCAATGGTTGGGTGTAAAACAGCTCCACCAAGCGACTTGTTATAGGCTGTACTACCAGTCGGAGTTGAAACTGTTAGCCCATCTCCACGAAAACGTTCAAAGTGGACACCGTTAATCACAACATCCGCCACCATGGTTCGATCAGACCTGCGGATGCTGGCTTCATTTAGTGCTCTAAAAATCTTCACTTCACCATTTTCAAGAAAGACCTTTACATTTAGAACAGGGTAAGAGACTCTTGCTCCGGTATCTAGCTGCAAATTAGTCACTAGCTTGTCCAACTCAAAATCACGGTAGTCCGTATAGAAGCCCAAATGTCCAGTGTGAACACCAATGAAGCGGACCTTGTCAAGCTGATTTTCGTACTTATGAAAGGCCGACAAGAGCATACCATCCCCACCAATGGAAATGACAATGTCCGGATTGGTATCATTGAGTATAAACTGATTTCTCTTCAAACGATCTCGCAATTCATACAAAACCCTTTGACTCTGCGGTTTTCTATTAGCTATCAGGTCAATTCGTTTACCTGTATTCTTCATCTGTATCGTCACTGTTTCCTACACCGTCATTTAATTTTCTATTCAAAGGATCAAAAAGAGCCTGGGCTTCCTGGATATCATCTCGAATTTTACCCATTTCTTCATCCAACTGATGGGCAATTTTGGCAGTAATTTCCAGTCTCTTTTTAATTTCCTCTGGGAAATCCCCTTGGTACTTGTAGTTGAGAGAATGTTCTATCGTTGCCCAAAAATTCATAGCCAAGGTACGAATTTGAATTTCCGCCAAAATGGTCTTAGCTCCATTAATGGTATCAACCGAATATTCAACTACCACATGATAGGAACGATAGCCTGAGGATTTTCGATGAGTAATGTAATCACGCTCCTGTATGATCCGCATATCCTGACGTTTGCGCAAAATCTCCACTACTTCCTTGACGTCATCTACAAACTGGACCATCACACGCAAGCCGGCAATATCTTGCAGATCGTGCTCTAAGGTCGCATAAGTAATGCCACGCCGAGCCATTTTTTCCCTGATGCTCTCAATTGGCTTGACTCGGCCAGTCACAAACTCAATCGGAGAATGCCTATTTTGCTTACGATATTGCTTCCGAATACCACGTAGTTTAATCTTTAACTCACCAACAGCTTGAATGTAAGGATCTAGAAATTCTTCCCATTCTAAGGTCATATATTCTCCCTTGTTCTCATATTATCCTTCAAAAATATCTTTGATTTTTTCTCCAGATTCATATACAATAAATACAAAGCTATTATATCATATAATCCGCTTTCATAGATAAAGAAAAGGTAAGAAAAATGAAACATTTAGAAATTGAATTGAAAACACTACTGAAAAAAGATAAATACAATCGTCTAAAAGACCAGTTCACTAGTGTTACACCTGTTCTTCAAAAAAATTACTACATGGACACGCCTGATTTTGAACTACGAGAAAAGAAAGTCGCTATGCGCATTCGAACTTTTGAAGACTGGGCAGAATTGACACTCAAAGTCCCACAAAGTGTTGGAAACATGGAATACAACCAAAAATTGCAACTAAAAGATGCTGAAGATTATTTGGCTAAAGAAGAGCTTCCTCAGGGGCTCGTACTGGATGAATTAGCGAAACATGGTATCCAAAGTAAAAAATGGCAGGTCCTTGGTTGTCTCACAACACTTCGCTATGAAATGAAGACAGCTATTGGTCTCATGGCGCTGGATGAGAGTCAATACTTTGATAGGATAGATTACGAATTGGAGCTTGAAGTGGAAAATCACGAGCAAGGCAAACAGGATTTCCAACAATTTTTAGAGAAAAATCAGATTTCCTACCAAAAAGCCCCTTCAAAATTGGTTCGATTTGTCAAAAGCATGAAAAATAGCTGAAATAATCTCTATTTTTTGGTAAAATAGAAAAGATAAAATACAAAAATCCCAGTTCGTATAGGCTAGGCAGATAGGGCTAGGATTTAAAAAGTTTACAGAGGACGGTCTATAATGTCAGATAGAAAAAACATGAAACTTTTCGCACTCAACTCTAACCAAGAGATTGCACAGAAAATTGCTCAAGCTGTTGGTGTCCCACTTGGAAAACTATCATCACGTCAATTTTCAGATGGAGAAATCCAAGTAAATATCGAAGAAAGTGTCCGTGGTTATGATGTTTACATCATCCAATCAACAAGTTTCCCTGTTAACAACCACCTAATGGAATTGTTAATCATGGTTGATGCTTGTGTTCGTGCAAGTGCGCACAGTATCAACGTTGTCCTTCCATATTTTGGTTATGCACGTCAAGACCGTATTGCTTCACCTCGTGAGCCACTTACAGCAAAACTAGTTGCCAATATGCTAGTTAAGGCTGGTGTTGATCGTATCCTTACACTTGATTTGCATGCCGTTCAGGTTCAAGGTTTCTTTGACATCCCTGTCGATAACCTTTTCACAGTTCCCCTATTTGCAAAACATTACTGCGATAAGGGCCTACTTGGTTCAGATGTTGTTGTCGTTAGCCCTAAAAATTCAGGTGTCAAACGTGCTCGTAGCTTGGCTGAGTATCTTGATGCTCCTATCGCCATTATCGATTACCCTCAGGACGATGCAACTCGTAACGAAGGTTATATTATTGGTGATGTTGAAGGTAAGAAAGCCATCTTGATTGATGATATTCTTAATACAGGACGCACCTTCTCTGAAGCTGCTAAAATCGTTGAACGTGAAGGGGCTACAGAAATTTATGCTGTTTCTAGCCACGGTCTCTTCGTTGAGGGAGCTGCTGAACTTCTCGACAATACTAATATTAAAGAAATTCTTGTGACTGATTCAGTAGCAACAAAAGAAAAAACTCCTAAAAACGTATGCTACATCACTGCTAGTGAGTTAATTGGTGATGCCATCGTCCGTATCCACGAAAGAAAACCAGTCAGCCCACTCTTTGCCTACAACAAAAAGAAATAAGGTGATTCTTTGATTTATTTGGACAATGCTGCAACGACTCCCATGTCAACAGTTGCTATTTCAGCTATGACCAAGGTTATGCAAGAAACCCATGGCAATCCTTCTAGTATTCATGGTCATGGTCGTCAAGCTGGAAAACTCTTGAGAGAAGCCCGTCAGGAACTAGCCCAGTTACTGGGGACAAAACCTCAACATATCTTTTTCACTTCTGGTGGGACTGAAGGAAACAATACTGCCATCATTGGCTACTGCCTTCGTCATCAAGAACAAGGAAAACATATCATCACAACTGCCATTGAGCACCATGCTGTCCTTGAAACGATTGATTACTTGGTTCAACACTTTGGGTTTGAAGCAACCATTATCCAGCCAGAAAATCAAGAAATCACAGCCCAACAAATTCAAAAAGCTTTACGTGACGATACGATTTTGGTTTCAACCATGTTTGCCAATAATGAGACAGGAAACCTACTACCCATTGCTGAAATTGGCCAAATACTCAAGCAACACCCAGCCGTCTATCATGTCGATGCAGTTCAGGCTATTGGTAAAATACCAATTCATCCCGAAGAATTGGGCATTGATTTTCTCACTGCTTCGGCCCACAAGTTCCATGGTCCTAAGGGAATCGGCTTTCTCTACGCATCTAGCATGGACTTTGATTCCTATCTCCATGGCGGGGACCAAGAACAGAAAAAACGTGCAGGAACTGAAAATTTAGCTGCCATCGTAGGCATGGTTGCAGCCCTAAAAGAAGACCTAGAAAAACAAAAAGAACATTTTCAACATATACAAAATCTAGAAACTACTTTTCTTGCGGAGCTAGAGGACATTCAATATTACTTGAATAGAGGAGAACATCAGCTTCCTTATGTTCTCAATATTGGATTTCCTGGTCAGAAAAATGACCTCTTACTCCTTCGTCTAGATTTGGCTGGAATTTCAATCTCTACTGGCTCAGCCTGCACTGCGGGCATTGTACAATCCAGCCATGTTCTTGAAGCCATGTACGGGGCAAATTCAGAACGCTTGAAGGAATCCGTTCGCATCAGTTTGTCGCCAGAAAATACTGTTGAAGACCTACATACCCTCGCAAAAACCTTAAAAGAAATTATCGGAGGTTAGCCATATGGCATTTGAAAAAACCATTCAGTTAAAAAATTGTCGTTACGACTACACTCTTAGCCCTTCTGTTAAAAAATTCACCCTTAAGGACAACACCTTTTTTGAGACTAAGGTTGGTAACTATGAATTGACTCGCCTTTTGGAAAAAGTTCCGAACAGCGGTGAGGGATTCCAACTCAAAATCATCATTAACAAGGAACTTACAGGTGCTAAAATCAATATCACTGACAAGTTTGGGCTACGTCTAGTTGATATTTTCAAATCAGAAGACCACCACATTCATCAGGAAAAATTCTACTTCCTCATGGATAGCTTGGTAGAACGTGGTGTCTTTACAAAATCGGAAAGATAGAGCCAAAATGTTTGAACTGACCTATAAGGACAGCTATCATGTAGAGCGCACTCTCAAGTATGAGGATTACGAGGCTCTCATGCTGGCTCTATCAGGATGTATGACTCTGCCAGATACACTTTATGTGACTTCTTTAACCTTTAAGGGCCAGGAAGTTTACCAAGGACTGGTCGGAGACCTCTACCGTTTTCTATCACATGCAGATTTTTTACATCAAAACTAAGATTTTTCTTAGTTTTTTCTTGTTTTTGTTGATTTTTTCACAATGTTTCTATAAAATAGAAGAATAGAAAGGTTGTGATTTTGTGAAAGATAAACAGTCTGCTATTCCAAAAGCTACAGCGAAAAGACTCTCTCTCTACTATCGAATTTTTAAGAGATTTCATGCAGAAAAGATTGAACGTGCCAACTCTAAGCAAATTGCAGAGGCCATTGGGATTGATTCCGCGACCGTACGTCGTGATTTTTCCTATTTTGGTGAACTAGGTCGCCGTGGTTTTGGCTATGATGTCAAAAAACTGATGACATTTTTTGCCGATTTGCTCAATGATAACTCTATTACCAATGTCATGCTAGTAGGTATTGGAAATATGGGCCATGCCCTTCTCCACTATCGCTTCCATGAGCGCAACAAGATGAAGATTATCATGGCCTTTGACCTAGATGACCATCCTGAAGTCGGTACCCAAACTCCTGACGGGATTCCCATTTACGGAATTTCTCAAATCAAGGATAAAATCAAGGATGCTGATGTCAAGACTGCTATCCTGACCGTTCCCAGCGTCAAGTCACAAGAGGTCGCTAATCTCTTGGTGGATGCTGGCGTGAAAGGAATTCTCAGTTTTTCACCAGTCCATCTGCATTTACCAAAAGACGTGGTCGTTCAGTATGTCGATTTGACAAGTGAACTCCAAACCCTCCTCTACTTCATGAGAAAAGAGGATTAGAAAGCGAAAATCATTTTATGAAAAAACCAGTTATTGGGATTACAGGAAACGAAAAAACTCATCCAGATGATGATATCATGATGAGCTACGCAGCAAAAGGCTTTGTTGAAGGCGTTAAAGACGCTGGAGGGATTCCCATCATCCTACCGATTGGTGATCAAGAAATGGCCTGCCACTATATCAGTATGATTGACAAGCTCATCTTGACAGGTGGACAAAATGTTGATCCAAAATTCTATGGTGAACCAAAAACCATCGATAGCGATGACTATCACCTTCAAAGGGATATCTTTGAACTGGCCCTCATCAAGGAAGCTATTAAACAGAAAAAGCCAATTTTTTCTGTCTGCCGTGGAACTCAACTATTTAACGTTGCCATGGGGGGAACTCTGTACCAAGATATCGAAGACCATTGGCAGGATTGTTCCGCCGAGTACACAACTCAACGCTTGGTAACAGAACCTGATACTGTTCTTCGAGAAATCTATGGAGAAATTTCCCATATCAACTCCTTCCACCATCAGAGCATCAAGGATTTAGCACCAAATTTAAAGATTGTGGCTCATGACCCTAAAGATGGTATCATTGAAGCTGTCATGAGTACGGATGATTTCGCCTTTCTCGGTGTCCAATGGCACCCAGAATTTCTATTTGAAAATCGTCCCAAAGATAAAAACCTCTTTGACTATGTCGTTAATGAACTTTAGATTAAATCCGTCTTTTCACGATAACTAAAGTAATTAGAATGAGAGACAATCAAATGGTCCAAGAGAACAATCCCCATCAGTTCGCAGGCTTCTTTTACAAGTTTAGTCACATGATCATCATTTCGGCTAGGCGCTACCGCTCCTGAAGGATGATTGTGAACCAAGATGAGAGAGGTCGCCATATGCTTGATGGCATAGTGAAGAATCTCACGTGGTTCAGCAATACTGCGGGTAGCTGAGCCGATAAAAATGGTCTGTTGATGGATGATTTGATTTTGAGTATTGAGATAGAGCGCCACCAGGTGCTCTTGTTTTTTATGTCCCAACTCCTGCTGCATCTTCTTGGCCAACTTTTGACTGCTGAGAATACTTTCCATCTCAAGAGTCTCATGCTTATGAATACGATGGCCCAGTTCGATCATAGCTTGTAATTCTATTGCCTTAACACGGCCGATACCAGACAGACTCTGCAATTCCTGCAGGGTCATTTTTTTCAAATCTGTTAGGCTTGAAAGGTTGTTCAAAACTTTCTGAGCAATTTCAAAAACACTAGCTTGACGTGTTCCTGTCCTAAGTAAAATAGCTAGCAACTCTTGATTACTCAGCGCTTCAACTCCTTCCTTGGCCAGTCTTTCTCTTGGCAATAATGAATCTTCTTGGAATGAAATACTATACATAAAAATCCTCCTCACTTTATTATTCGTGAGAAGGATGGAAAATTAGATTTTTTTCTCAATTGGAGCCACACTGGCCAAAAGTTTTTTCAAACCAACTTCTGGGAAATTGATTTTTAATTCCTGCGTAGCACCGCTACCTGAAACTTCCAGAACAGTACCCTCTCCCCATTTCTTGTGAAGGGCAATATCACCAATGGACCAATTTGCCTCGCTAGACGCAGATTTTGCGCCAGCTGTAAATTGACCAAATGGAAGGCCGCTTGACTGGATAGTTTTTGGAGCAGCACTGCGTTTACGGTCTTGAAGGGCCTGCGCCAAACTCATACCTTGACCAAAGGCAAGATCACCACTGCTATAAGATGCTTTAAAGCTTGTATTTGCTGGACGAGCCAGACCTTGATACTCAAGTAAGTCTGAGCTGATTTCGTTAATAAAACGAGTTGGACGGTTGTAGTTGGTGCGACCAAAAAGCAGGCGTGAGTTGGCATTTGTCAGATAGAGAATTTTCTCTGCACGCGTAATTCCTACATAGGCCAGACGGCGTTCTTCTTCCAATTCATCTTGATCTTCAGCTGCACGGCTAAGCGGAAAGACATTTTCTTCCATCCCAATCAAAAAGACAACTGGAAACTCGAGACCTTTGGCAGCATGCAGGGTCATCAGGGTCACTTCTGATGTCTCCTGACTACCTGAATCTGTATCCGCAATCAAGGCTAAATCATTTAAGAAACGACTCAGTTTGTCCAGACCAGTTTCCTCTTCTGGCCCATCAGAGGTGTCATCAAAGTTTTTCGTCACAGAAAGGAACTCTTCAATATTTTCAACCCTAGCCTTGCTTTCTAAAGTCGCTTGAGCATTTAGAATATCGACGTAACCAGTTTTTTCTAGGACGGCCTCAACCAACTCTGTAATATTTAATTGATCTAGCTGCTCTCGTAAATCTAGAATCATATTAGCAAAATCCCAGATGGACTGGGCTACTTTACCCTTGATACCAGATAACATGATATTGGCTGAAGCATCTAGCATAGACATGTTTTGCATATTAGCAAAGTCACGAATTTTCTCAACAGTACCTGGGCCAATTCCTCGTTTCGGTTCGTTGATAATACGCTCAAAACTAATATTGTCACTCAAATTGGTAATGAGGTTGAGATAAGCGATAATATCACGAATTTCCTTACGGCTATAGAACTTGGTTCCTCCAACCATGGTATAAGGAATGTTTGACTTGAGCAGGGCTTCTTCAATGGTACGAGATTGAGCGTTTGTACGATAGAGAACTGCAAAATCCTTGTGAAGGAAGTTTTGACTGCGACCCAGTTCATCGATGGTTTTGGCTACAAAAACAGCCTCATCTAGCTCATCATTGGCACGATAGTAAACGATTTGCTCCCCATCAGCATTTTGAGTCCAGAGATTCTTAGGACGGCGGTTTTTATTGTTTTTAATGACCTCGTTGGCAGCTTGGAGAATAGTTTTGGTTGAACGGTAATTCTCCTCCAACAAAACAACCTTGGCTTGGGGATAGTCTTTCTCGAAGTCCAAGATATTCTGCATATCAGCACCTCGCCAACCGTAGATAGACTGGTCTGCGTCCCCAACCACACAGATATTTTTAAAACGGGAAGCCAAGAGTTTGACTAATTGGTACTGGGCATGGTTGGTATCTTGGTACTCATCAACGTGGATGTATTGGAATTTCTGTTGATAGTAAGTCAAAACATCAGGATTTTGATCAAAGAGACGCAGGGTCAGCATAATCAAATCATCAAAGTCAACCGACTCCGACTGACGCAGTTCTTTCTGATAGGCTGTATAACACTGGGCCACGATTTGCGTGTACATATCTCCAGCTTGGGCAGCATAAGCCACATCATCAATCAGATCATTTTTGGCGTTCGAAATAGTCCCTAAAATCGAGCGTTCATTCCATTTTTTTGGATCCAAGTTCAACTGCTTGAGAATGCGTTTCATGAGAGTTCGCTGTTCGCCAGGATCCACAATTGTAAAATTACGATTGTAGCCAATATGGTCCGCATCGCGACGCAAAATACGCACACACATGGAGTGGAAGGTCGCAATCAGACAGTCCTGAGTGGCTGGATTAAGGTTATAAGCACGCTCTTTCATCTCACGCGCAGCCTTATTAGTAAAGGTAATGGCCAAGATATTCCAAGGATTGACCAACTTTTCATCAATCAGATAGGCAATGCGGTGGGTCAAAACTCGGGTCTTTCCAGAGCCAGCCCCCGCCATAATCAACAAGGGACCTTCTGTCGTTTGCACCGCCTCAGCCTGACGGTCATTCATTCCATTTAATAATGCGTTCATCTTCTCTCCCTTACTCTTGAAGTCAATATTTCTATTATATCAGAATTCAGGGAAAATATCTTTACCTAGACTGGTTACGTGTAGAAGGCAACTTCTTATATTTAGATAAAAAATGAGCTTGGATAGTATTTCCAAACTCATTTTTTACTCAATGAAAATCGAAGTGCAAACTAGGAAGCTAGCCGCAGGCTGTACTTGAGTACGGCAAGGTAAAGCTGACGTGGTTTGAATTTGATTTTCGAAGAGTATAAAGTCAATTACAATATACTAGAACAAGCCTAATACTGTTCCATCGCTTTCAACATCCATGTTGAGAGCTGCTGGACGTTTTGGTAGGCCTGGCATGGTCATGACATCGCCAGTTAATGCAACGATAAAGCCTGCACCTAATTTTGGTACCAATTCACGAATGGTAATTTCAAAGTTTTCTGGTGCTCCAAGCGAATTTGGATTGTCTGAGAAGCTATACTGGGTCTTAGCCATACAGATTGGCAATTTGTCCCAACCATTTTGAACGATTTGAGCGATTTGTGTTTGAGCTTTCTTTTCAAAGTTCACTTTACTACCACGGTAGATTTCAGTAACAATCTTTTCAATCTTTTCTTGAACAGAAAGGTCATTGTCATACAAACGTTTATAGTTAGCTGGGGTTTCAGCGATGGTTTTGACAACTGTTTCGGCAAGTGCTACTCCACCTTCTGCACCATCAGCCCAGACACTAGCCAATTCAACTGGTACATCGATTGACTCACAAAGTTCTTTCAAGGCTGCAATTTCAGCCTCTGTATCAGATACAAATTCGTTAATAGCTACGACTGCTGGAATACCGAACTTACGGATATTTACAACGTGGCGTTTCAAGTTAGCAAAACCGGCACGCACCGCCTCCACATTTTCCTCTGTCAAAGCGTCTTTAGCCACGCCACCATTCATCTTAAGGGCACGAAGGGTTGCTACAATAACTACTGCATCTGGAGATGTTGGCAAATTTGGTGTCTTAATATCAAGGAATTTCTCGGCACCAAGGTCTGCACCAAAACCAGCTTCAGTAACTGTGTAATCAGCCAAGTGAAGGGCTGTTGTCGTTGCCAAGACAGAGTTACATCCGTGAGCAATATTGGCAAATGGACCACCGTGTACAAAGGCAGGTGTTCCGTAAATTGTCTGAACCAGGTTCGGCTTAATCGCATCCTTCAAGATCAAAGCTAAAGCACCTTCAATCTGCAAATCACCTACAGAAACAGGTGTACGATCATAGCGATAACCAATAACGATATTCGCCAAACGGCGTTTCAAGTCCTCGATGTCTGTTGCCAAGCAAAGAATTGCCATGATCTCTGAAGCAACTGTAATGTCAAAGCCATCCTCACGTGGAATACCATTTAGAGGGCCACCAAGCCCAACTGTTACATGGCGAAGAGCACGGTCGTTCAAGTCCACAACACGTTTCCAGAGGATACGACGTTGATCAATTCCCAACTCATTTCCTTGGTGTAAGTGGTTGTCAATCAAGGCAGAAAGCGCATTGTTGGCAGTCGTAATGGCATGCATGTCCCCAGTAAAGTGAAGGTTGATGTCTTCCATTGGCAGAACTTGGGCATAACCACCACCTGCCGCACCACCCTTAATCCCCATTACTGGACCAAGAGATGGTTCACGAATAGCAATCATGGTTTTCTTGCCAATCTTGTTCAAGGCATCCGCCAGACCAATGGTAATAGTTGATTTTCCTTCACCTGCAGGTGTTGGGTTGATGGCAGTAACCAAAATCAATTTTCCAACTGGATTGCTCTCAACTGCACGAATTTTATCAAAGCTGAGCTTAGCCTTGTACTTTCCATACAACTCCAAATCATCGTAAGAAATACCAAGTTTCTCTACAACATCAACGATTGGTTTTAACTCAATACTCTGTGCGATTTCAATATCTGTTTTCATTCAAAACTCCTCTAACCTCTTATATGATAATTCATTATAACACAAAACAAGATTTTTAACATCCTTAAACTCTCCAAACGTTCGTAAATATCCCTTATTTTTAAGGTTTTTAGAGTCCTTTCTTAAATTTTATATGGCTTTATAGTTTGAAACTATATTCTTTCCTTTTACCAAAAATTTATCACTTTCATTTTACTTACCGTTTATTTTTGTGTACAATAGTGCTATGAAAATTTTAGTTACATCGGGCGGTACCAGTGAAGCTATCGATAGCGTCCGCTCTATCACTAACCATTCTACAGGTCGCCTGGGCAAAATCATCACAGAAACTTTGCTTGCTGCAGGGCATGAAGTTTGTTTAATTACTACAAAACGAGCTTTGAAGCCAGAAGCCCATCCCAACCTAAATATTCGAGAAATTAACAATACCAAGGACCTTCTACTAGAAATGCAAGAACGTGTTCAGGATTATCAGATCTTGATTCACTCAATGGCGGTGTCCGATTACACTCCTGTCTATATGACAGGGTTTGAGGAAGTTCAATCTAGTTCCAATTTGGAAGAATTTTTAAGCAAGCAAAATCATCAAGCTAAGATTTCTTCAGCTGACGAGGTTCAGGTTTTGTTCCTAAAAAAGACACCCAAAATCATCTCTCTAGTCAAGGAATGGAATCCTGCTATTCATCTGATTGGTTTCAAACTGCTGGTTGATGTCTCTGAGGATTATCTCATCGAGATTGCCAGAAAAAGTCTTATCAAGAACCAAGCAGACTTGATTATCGCAAATGACCTGACTCAAATCTCAGCAAACCAGCATCGTGCAATCTTTGTTGAGAAAAATCAGCTTCAAACAGTCCAAACTAAAGAAGAAATTGCAGAACTCCTCCTTGAAAAAATTCAAGCCTATCATTCATAGAAAGGAAAGCTATGGCACATATTCTCTTGGCTGTAACAGGGTCTATCGCCTCTTACAAGTCGGCAGATTTAGTCAGTTCTCTAAAAAAACAAGGCCATCAAGTCACTGTCTTAATGACTCAGACTGCTACAGAGTTTATCCAACCTTTGACACTACAGGTACTCTCACAGAATTCCGTCCACTTGGATGTCATGAAGGAACCCTATCCTGATCAAGTTAATCATATTGAACTTGGCAAAAAAGCAGATTTATTTATCGTGGCCCCTGCAACAGCTAACACTATTGCAAAACTAGCTCACGGCTTTGCCGACAACATGGTGACCAGTACGGCTCTAGCCTTGCCAAGTCATATCCCAAAACTCATCGCACCAGCTATGAATACGAAAATGTATGATCATCCGGCAACTCAGGCTAATCTGAAAACATTAGAAAGCTATGACTATCAGCTGATTGCTCCTAAGGAATCCCTACTAGCTTGTGGCGACCATGGACGAGGAGCTTTAGCTGACCTCACAATTATTTTAGAAAGAATAAAGGAAACTCTCGATGAAAAAACGCTCTAATATTGCACCCATTGCTATCTTTTTTGCAACCATGCTCGTGATACACTTTCTGAGCTCACTTATCTTTAACCTTTTTCCATTTCCAATCAAACCGACCATTGTTCATATTCCTGTCATTATTGCCAGCATTATTTACGGTCCACGCGTTGGGGTTACACTTGGATTTTTGATGGGGCTACTTAGCTTAACTGTTAACACGATTACAATTCTACCGACAAGCTACCTCTTCTCCCCATTTGTACCAAACGGAAACATCTACTCAGCTATCATTGCCATTGTCCCACGTATTTTGATTGGTTTGACTCCGTATCTAGTTTATAAACTGATGAAAAATAAAACTGGTCTTATTTTAGCTGGTGCCCTTGGTTCACTTACCAATACAGTCTTTGTACTTGGTGGAATTTTCTACCTTTTTGGAAATGTCTTTGATGGTAATATCCAAAAACTCCTAGCAACCGTTATCTCAACAAATTCGATTGCCGAATTAGTCATTTCCGCAATTCTTACTCTAGCTATTGTTCCAAGACTACAGACTTTGAAAAAATAAAAACATCTCCACTTTCAAGCTTGAAGGTGGAGATGTTGCTCTATACAGTTTTTTTAGTGAAATCTTTACCAATATTTAATTTAAAATGGCCTATAAACTTAAGTAAATCCTTGCTTTATTGTCTTGTTTGTTATACTATACTAGTGTATATACAGTCAAAAAGGAGATTCTTATGAATACACGGAAAAAGACACAATTTATGACAATGACTGCCCTCTTAACGGCTATTGCGATTTTGATTCCAATTGTTATGCCTTTTAAGATTGTCATTCCACCTGCTTCCTATACTTTAGGAAGCCACATCGCTATTTTTATCGCTATGTTCTTGTCGCCCTTGATGGCAGTTTTTGTCATCCTAGCCTCTAGTTTTGGATTCTTGATGGCTGGCTATCCCATGGTTATTGTTTTTCGAGCTTTTTCCCATATCTTTTTTGGAACTTTGGGGGCTCTTTACCTACAAAAATTCCCCGATACCCTAGATAAACCAAAAGCTTCCTGGATTTTCAACTTTGTGTTAGCGCTTGTCCATGCCCTTGCTGAAGTATTGGCCTGTGTCGTTTTTTATGCAACTTCGGGTACCAATGTAGAAAATATGTTTTATGTTCTATTTATACTAGTTGGATTTGGCACAATTATCCATAGTATGGTAGACTATACATTAGCACTAGCTGTCTATAAAGTGCTTCGAAAACGCCGTTAAAAGGAAAAGCTATGACAAAAGATCGCAAACAAGCCCTGCTCCAACTCTTGAAAGAAACTCCTAAAGCCCTCAATGGCCAAAGTTTAGCTGAACATTTTCATGTTACACGCCAGGTCATTGTACAGGACATTGCAATTTTAAGAGCCGATGGCGCTCCTATCCTATCCACCAATCGTGGCTACGTCTATAAGCAAATTGAAACCAACCCTTATGTTCACAAACTTTTCAAAGTGAAACATGAAGTTGAAGAAATCGGTCAAGAACTCCTTGCTATCGTTGATAATGGTGGACGTGTTCAAAATACCTTGATTGACCATCCCGTTTATGGAGAAATCGAAACCTTGCTGAAACTGTCTTGTCGCAGAGATGTGCAACATTTTCTAGAACAAGTCGAGCATTCAGATTTTAGACCTCTGTCTGAATTGACAGATGGCATCCATTACCACCTAGTCGAAGCTGAAACACAGCAAGACCTCCGCTATATCGAGGAGGCCTTGGATCAGCTAGGTTATTTAGTAAAAGACTAGAAGATTTTCTTCTCCCAATCATCTTCTGTACGGCGAGGGTAGAAAAACTCTGATTTGTCAGGAGCTTCCATCATCTCCATCAAGGGTAACATATCATAGGCCAGATCCAAGTTTGGAATCTGGTCTTTTTGCACCCAAGAAACTTCTCCTTCATCTGAAGAGCGAAGGCTACCAGAGAACTCAGTCGCCTTATAACAAATGACAATATAGCGCCCACCTGTATCTAGTGGCCAATTTTTAATGCCGACAAGTTGAGGATTTTGGATAGTCAATCCTGTTTCTTCGTAGATTTCACGAATGACAGACTCCGCAAAAGCCTCACCATTTTCAACATGACCTCCAGGAAAGGCATAACCAGACCAGCGATTTGTTTCAGGAGAGCGATACTGCATAACCACGCGCTGAGTTTCGGGGTCTTCAATCAGACAAATGTTTGTTAAAATTGTTAATTGGGAACGGGACATATTTTCTCCTTTAGATACTATTCTAATCCAACGCCTTGACTTCCAGCATCATATCACGAATCTGAGCTGCGAGTTCAAAGTCAAGCACTTCGACAGCTTCTTGCATTTGTTTTTCTAGTTTCTTGACGAGGTCTTTGCGTTCTTGTTTATTAAGGCTATTAATATCGACTTCCTTGTCCTCTTCCTTAGCAACTGCCTTGGTCACAGCAATAAGATCACGGATTTCTTTCTTGATGGTTTGAGGTACGATACCATGCTCTTCATTATAAGCCATCTGGATTTTCCGACGGCGGGCAGTTTCATCAATGGCACGTTGCATAGACTGAGTCATCGTGTCCGCATACATGATGACATGTCCTTCGCTGTTACGGGCAGCACGTCCAATAGTTTGGATTAAGCCACGTTCGTTACGGAGGAAGCCTTCCTTGTCAGCATCTAGAATGGCTACGAGACTCACTTCAGGTACGTCAATCCCTTCACGGAGCAGGTTAATTCCGACCAAGACATCAAAGACACCCAAGCGCAGATCACGGATAATCTCCGTCCGTTCCAAGGTCTTGATATCCGAGTGCATGTACTTGACCTTGATACCCATTTCCTTGAAGTAGTCGGTCAAGTCCTCTGCCATTTTCTTAGTCAAAGTGGTGATAAAGGTTCGTTCATTCTTTTCAACACGGGCATTGATTTCACCCAAAAGGTCATCAATCTGTCCCATAGTCGGACGGACTTCTACCTCTGGATCCAAGAGTCCTGTTGGACGAATGATTTGCTCAATCACTGTCTCGGTCTGTTCATTTTCATAGTCACCAGGTGTCGCTGAAACGTAAACAATCTGATGAACGTGACTCTCAAACTCCTCCCGACGGAGAGGACGATTGTCCAAAGCTGATGGCAAACGGAAACCATAATTAACCAGCATTTCCTTACGCGAACGGTCACCATTGTACATACCTTTGATTTGTCCCATAGTCATGTGACTCTCGTCAATCATAATCAAGAAATCATCTGGAAAGAAGTCGAGAAGCGTATAAGGTGGCTCACCTTCGCTACGGCCATCCATATGGCGTGAATAGTTTTCAACCCCATTTGTATAGCCCATCTCGCGCAGCATTTCGATATCGTACTCTGTCCGCTGCTTCAAACGCTGAGCTTCAAGTAATTTGCCTTCCTTCTCAAAGACAGCTAACTGCTCCTCCAACTCTGCCTGAATCTTGGCAATAGCCACTTCCATATGGTCGTCATTGGTCACAAAGTGAGTAGCTGGGAAAATCGCCAAATGATCCACTTCTCCCAATACCTGGCCTGTCAGAGCCTCAACCTCACGGATACGGTCAATCTCGTCTCCGAAAAACTCCACTCGAAAGGCATGTTCATCACGGGAAGCAGGGAAAATCTCCACTACATCCCCACGCACACGAAATCTTCCCCGTTGGAAATCAATATCATTTCGCTCAAACTGGATATCCACCAAGTCATTTAAGAGTTTATCACGAGAAATTTCAAGACCTGGACGGAGACTAACGACACTATCAGCGTATTCCTTGGGCGAACCCAAACCATAAATACAAGAGACAGAGGCAACGACAATGACATCATTACGCTCCAAAAGAGCCGAAGTCGCTGAGTGACGAAGCTTGTCAATCTCGTCATTGACAGAACTATCCTTCTCAATATAGGTATCGCTAGAAGGGACATAGGCTTCTGGCTGGTAATAGTCATAGTAGGATACGAAATACTCAACAGCATTTTCAGGGAAAAATTCCTTAAACTCCCCATAGAGCTGTCCTGCCAGAGTTTTATTGTGGGCAATGACCAGAGTGGGTTTATTGACTTTGGAAATAACCTGACTCATGGTATAGGTCTTCCCTGTTCCAGTCGCCCCCATCAGAATCTGAGCTTTTTCGCCACCCTCTATATTATCAACCAATTGCTCGATAGCTTGGGGTTGATCTCCTGATGGTTGATATTTTGATACTAGCTTAAATTGATTATCTGTAATACGATTGATCATAAGAATCCTCTCTCCGTGTGCTATTCCTATTTTAGCATACTTGTAGCATTTTCACGAAGAAAAGGACAGACCGAAGTCACATCCTTTCATTTTCTTTCTTTAATTGATGAGCGAGATAGAAAATCAAAAGTAACAAGACTAAACTTGTCATGATAGAACCTTCTATCCCAAAAGAACCACCTGATAGCCAGGCTTGATTTCCTTGTGGTAAAAAGGTCATCAGAGATGTTCCTGATGGTTGACCACTAACTAAAATCCCAAAGAGATTGCCCTGAGCAAAATTCCAAGCGCCATGAATACCTGCAACACCCCAAACTGTATCGGTTTTGAGCAGGTAAAGAGACATGGCAACTCCAAATAAGAAGAGATTCACTAGAGATAGAGGTGTTAAACCAGAATTCCCCATATGAAGCAGGGTAAAAAATATGCTAGATATGACAACAGCAAGTTTTAAATTGGTTCTTGAGGCCAATTGAGGAAGGAGCCAAGCACGGGACACCACTTCTTCTGCTGTCCCCTGTAAAATCCAAAATGGGATAGAAAAGACAACAAAGAAAAGCGAATAAGGATTCAAGCGAATGGACTCCAAACGATATTGCCCCAAGGCTACCAAACCTAACAAAGTAAGGAGAAAAAGAGTCAGACCTATGCCAAATCCTTTCAGAAGATTGCTGAGAAAATTCTCTCTATAAAATCCCAAGGTTCGAATAGGTCTTTTCTCAACTTTTTTAGTCCATCTGAACACAGTATTGAGAATAAAACCAAAAGACAGCAATTCTAAAATTAAATGAAAGTCACTTGATTTATCCGTCAAGCTCGCATGCAAAGTCTGCAAGTAGCTTGCAAGATTTTGACCAGCCTCTCCAAAATTTCTAGCAAGTCCGATGAGAGCAAACAAACTAATACCATACAGAGTATAAGCCACAAACTCTCCTATGAAGACAAAAGCAAAGGCTAACAAGGGGCTTGTGTAAATGTTTAAACTCATTTTTGAAGCTTGGAAGTCTTTAAATATTCTTTTGTTCTTCATATCCCTGTCCTCTTTTCTTCTATATATACTATTATTATAGCACTTTTTAATAGCAATTCAAGAAAGAAAAGAAAAAACAATGTTACATTTTCTGACACAGAAATATAAAAATTTGCCTTTTTTTACTTTTTCTGATATAATGGGAAAATATTCGGAAAAGGAGACTAAAAATGAAGAAAAAATTTCTAGCATTTTTGCTAATTTTATTCCCAATTTTCTCATTAGGTATTGCAAAAGCAGAGACGATTAAGATTGTGTCTGATACCGCCTATGCACCTTTTGAGTTTAAAGATTCAGATCAAACTTATAAAGGAATTGATGTTGACATTATCAACAAAGTCGCTGAGATTAAAGGATGGAATATTCAGATGTCCTATCCTGGATTTGATGCAGCGGTAAATGCGGTTCAAGCTGGTCAAGCTGACGCTATCATGGCAGGGATGACAAAGACTAAAGAACGTGAAAAAGTCTTCACCATGTCTGATACTTACTATGATACAAAAGTTGTCATTGCAACTACAAAGGCACACAAGATTAGCAAGTACGACCAATTAACTGGCAAAACCGTTGGTGTTAAAAACGGAACAGCCGCTCAACGTTTTCTTGAAACAATCAAAGATAAATACGGTTTTACTATTAAAACATTTGACACTGGTGATTTGATGAACAACAGCTTGACTGCTGGTGCTATCGATGCTATGATGGATGACAAACCTGTTATCGAGTATGCCATTAACCAAGGTCAAGACCTCCATATTGAAATGGATGGTGAAGCTGTAGGAAGTTTTGCTTTTGGTGTGAAAAAAGGAAGTAAATACGAGCACCTGGTGACTGAATTTAACCAAGCCTTGGCTGAAATGAAAAAAGATGGAAGTCTTGATAAAATCATCAAGAAATGGACTGCATCATCTTCTTCAGCAGTGCCAACTACAACGACTGCAGCAGGTCTAAAAGCAACTCCTGTTAAAGCTAAATACATCATTGCCAGTGATTCTTCTTTTGCACCTTTTGTGTTCCAAAACTCAAGTAACCAATTTACTGGTATTGATATGGACTTGATTAAGGCAATCGCTAAAGACCAAGGTTTTGAAGTTGAAATCACCAACCCTGGTTTCGATGCCGCTATCAGTGCTGTTCAAGCTGGACAAGCTGATGGTATCATTGCTGGTATGTCTGTTACAGATGCTCGTAAGGCAACTTTTGACTTCTCAGAATCCTACTACACTGCTAATACTATCCTTGGTGTCAAAGAATCAAGTACCATTGCTTCTTATGAAGATTTGAAAGGGAAGACAGTCGGTGTTAAAAACGGAACCGCTTCTCAAACCTTCCTAACAGAAAATCAAAGCAAATACGGTTACAAAATCAAAACCTTCGCTGATGGTTCTTCAATGTATGACAGTTTAAACACTGGTGCCATTGATGCCGTTATGGATGATGAGCCTGTTCTCAAATATTCTATCAGCCAAGGTCAAAAATTGAAAACTCCAATCGCTGGAACTCCAATCGGTGAAACAGCCTTTGCCGTTAAAAAAGGAGCAAATCCAGAATTGATTGAAATGTTCAACAACGGACTTGCAAACCTTAAAGCAAACGGTGAATTCCAAAAGATTCTTGACAAATACCTAGCTAGCGAATCTTCAACTACTTCAACAAGCACTGTTGACGAAACAACTATCTGGGGCTTGCTTCAAAATAACTACAAACAGCTCCTTAGCGGACTTGGTATCACTCTTGCTCTAGCTCTTATCTCATTTGCTATTGCTATTGTTATCGGGATTATCTTCGGTATGTTTAGCGTTAGCCCCTACAAATCTCTTCGTGTGATCTCTGAGATTTTCGTTGACGTTATCCGTGGTATTCCTTTGATGATTCTTGCAGCCTTCATCTTCTGGGGAATTCCAAACTTCATCGAGTCCATCACAGGCCAACAAAGTCCAATTAACGACTTTGTAGCTGGTACCATTGCCCTATCACTCAATGCTGCTGCTTATATCGCTGAAATCGTTCGTGGTGGTATTCAGGCCGTTCCGGTTGGCCAAATGGAAGCCAGCCGAAGCTTGGGTATCTCTTATGGAAAAACCATGCGTAAGATTATCTTGCCACAAGCGACTAAATTGATGTTGCCAAACTTTGTTAACCAATTCGTTATCGCTCTTAAAGATACAACCATCGTATCTGCTATCGGTTTGGTTGAACTCTTCCAAACTGGTAAGATTATCATCGCCCGTAACTACCAAAGTTTCAAGATGTATGCAATCCTTGCTATCTTCTATCTTGTAATTATCACACTTTTGACTAGACTAGCGAAACGCTTAGAAAAGAGGATTCGTTAATGGCAAAATTAAAAATTGATGTAAATGATTTACACAAGCACTATGGAAAAAATGAGGTTCTAAAAGGAATCACAACTAAATTCTATGAAGGAGATGTTGTTTGTATCATCGGTCCTTCAGGATCTGGTAAGTCGACCTTCCTCCGTAGCCTTAATCTTCTAGAAGAAGTTACGAGCGGTCACATCACTGTGAACGGCTATGACTTAACTGAAAAAACAACCAACGTTGACCACGTTCGTGAAAATATCGGAATGGTGTTCCAACACTTTAACCTCTTCCCTCATATGTCTGTATTGGACAACATTACTTTTGCTCCTATCGAGCACAAGTTGATGACTAAGGAAGAAGCTGAGAAATTGGGAATGGAGTTGCTTGACAAGGTTGGGCTAGCAGATAAAGCTAATGCTAACCCAGATAGCCTATCAGGTGGTCAAAAACAACGTGTGGCCATCGCTCGTGGACTAGCAATGAATCCAGACATCATGCTCTTTGATGAACCAACTTCTGCCCTTGACCCTGAGATGGTTGGAGACGTACTAAACGTTATGAAGGAATTGGCTGAACAAGGAATGACCATGATTATCGTAACCCATGAGATGGGATTTGCCCGTCAAGTTGCTAACCGAGTTATCTTTACTGCAGATGGCGAATTCCTTGAAGACGGAACACCTGATCAAATTTTTGACAACCCACAACACCCACGTCTGAAAGAGTTCTTGGACAAGGTATTAAACGTCTAAACGCAAACTGTAAGGATTTCCTTGCAGTTTTTTTCTATCTCGTATTGGATTTTTTGATTTTTAGGAAAATTATGTTAGAATTAAGTTTATGAAATGAGGTTTCCTCATACCTAGCAAGACTAGGAATAAAATAGAAATTAGGTAGCTAGATGTCATCTAAGGTTATTGTTACAATTTTCGGTGCGAGTGGAGACCTGGCTAAACGCAAGCTCTACCCTTCCCTTTTTAGACTATATAAATCCGGCAATCTTTCCGAGCACTTTGCAGTCATTGGAACTGCTCGTCGTCCTTGGAGCAAGGAATATTTTGAATCTGTTGTAGTCGAATCGATCCTTGATTTGGCAGATAGTACCGAACAGGCTCAAGAGTTCGCTAGCCACTTCTACTATCAAAGTCACGATGTCAATGATACAGAACACTACATTGCTTTGCGTCAATTGCAGGCTGAACTAAATGACAAGTATCAAGCTGAACACAACAAGCTCTTCTTCTTGTCTATGGCGCCTCAATTCTTTGGAACTATCGCAAAACACCTCAAGTCTGAAAACATTGTGGATGGTAAAGGTTTTGAGCGCTTAATCGTTGAAAAACCATTTGGTACAGATTACGCAACTGCAAGCAAGTTGAATGACGAGCTCCTAGCAACATTTGACGAAGAACAAATTTTCCGTATCGACCATTATCTTGGTAAGGAAATGATTCAAAGCATCTTTGCAGTTCGCTTTGCCAACCTGATTTTTGAAAATGTTTGGAACAAGGACTTTATCGACAATGTTCAAATTACCTTTGCAGAGCGCTTGGGTGTAGAAGAACGTGGTGGCTACTATGACCAATCTGGTGCCCTCCGTGACATGGTACAAAACCATACACTCCAACTGCTTTCCCTCCTTGCCATGGACAAGCCAGCAAGCTTCACAAAAGACGAGATTCGTGCTGAGAAGATTAAGGTCTTTAAAAACCTCTATCATCCAACAGATGAAGAGCTTAAAGAACACTTTATCCGTGGTCAATACTGTTCTGGTAAGATTGATGGCATGAAATATATCTCTTATCGTAGCGAGCCAAATGTAAATCCAGAATCAACAACTGAAACCTTTGCATCTGGTGCCTTCTTTGTAAACAGCGATCGATTCCGTGGCGTTCCTTTCTTCTTCCGTACTGGTAAACGTCTGACTGAAAAAGGAACTCATGTCAACATCGTCTTTAAACAAATGGACTCTATCTTTGGTGAGCCACTTGCTCCAAACATTTTGACCATCTATATCCAACCAACAGAAGGTTTCTCTCTCAGTCTAAATGGGAAGCAGGTAGGAGAAGAATTTAACTTGGCTCCTAACTCACTGGATTACCGTACAGATGCAACCGCAACTGGTGCTTCTCCAGAACCATACGAAAAATTGATTTATGATGTCCTAAATAACAACTCAACTAACTTTAGCCACTGGGATGAAGTTGGTGCGTCATGGAAATTGATTGACCGTATCGAAGAGCTTTGGGCTGAAAATGGTGCCCCACTTCATGACTACAAGGCTGGAAGCATGGGACCTCAAGCCAGCTTTGACTTACTTGAAAAATTCGGTGCCAAATGGACTTGGCAACCAGATATCGCCTATCGTCAAGATGGTCGTTTAGAATAAAAAAAAATCCTGCAAGTTTGTAGCTTGCAGGATTTTTGTTTCTGATTAGATTAAGCCTTCCAAGAGACCCTTCATAAAGTTTTCTGAGTTAAACTCTCCAATATCATCGATTTTTTCACCAAAACCAATCAATTTTACAGGAATATTGAGTTCTTCACGAATGGCTAACACAACACCACCTCGAGCAGTACCATCAATCTTAGTCAAGACAATTCCTGTCAAAGGGGTGATTTTCGAAAATTCTTTAGCCTGCACCAGGGCATTTTGACCTGTTGATGCATCAAGCGCTAAGAAGGTTTCATGCGGTGCTTCTGGCACAACACGTTTGATAATACGACCAATCTTTTCCAACTCAGCCATGAGGTTGTCCTTATTTTGCAGACGACCAGCGGTGTCAATCATAAGAATATCGATACCTTCAGCTACAGCACGTTCCATGCCATCAAAGACTACACTAGCTGGGTCAGCTTTTTCAGGTCCAGTCACAACTGGAACGTCAACACGACGGCCCCATTCAGCTAGTTGGGCTACTGCCCCTGCACGGAAGGTGTCTGCCGCAACCAGCATGACCTTCTTACCAGCTTGTTTGTAGCGGTGGGCTAGTTTCCCGATAGAAGTTGTTTTCCCGACACCATTAACACCGACAAAGAGCATGACTGTCAAACCATCTTGGAAGTGGATACGTTCATCATAGTTGCCATCCTCTTCATAAAGCTCAACCAATTTTTCAATGATGACACGGCGAAGTGCGTCAGGTTTCTTGGCGTTTTCAAGCTTGGCTTCGTAGCGTAGCTCCTCCGTTAAGTTAGAAGCGACTTGAACACCAACGTCACTCATAATCAGCAGTTCTTCCAATTCCTCGAAGAATTCTTCGTCAACAGAGCGGAAGTTAGCAAAGAAGGCATTCAAGCGGGCACCAAATCCTGTACGAGTTTTCTTAAGACTGCGGTCATATTTTTCCTGAACAGTTTCTTCTACCTGAGGCCTTTCTGCTTCAAGAACTCCAGAACTATTTTCTTCTACAGCTTCTATGAACTCAGGATTTTCTTCCTCTGAGACTTCTTGTGAGTTTGGAAATTCTTCGACTTCTTCTTGAGAAACTTCTACAGCTGGCTCTGAATCCATACTTTCTTCAACTGTGTCTTGGATTTTCTCTTCTTCAAGCACAGCTTCTTCAGAACTTTCAACTTCTGCTACTTCTTGAGAAACTTCCTCAGCTTCTGTATCTTCAGACAAATCAAGATTTTCCAGAGCTTCTTTTACAACTTCTTCGATTTTAGGTTCTTCTTTTTTTCCGAATAGACGGTCAAATAATCCCATATCTTAGTTCTCCTTTAGCACATATTCTTCGATAGCCCAAGCAACAGCCTCTTCATCATTGGTCATTGGCGTCACTACATTTGCGACTGCCTTAACTTCAGGAACAGCGTTTTGCATGGCAACACCGAGTCCTGCCCATTCAATCATAGAAAGGTCATTGGCCTCGTCACCACATGCCATAACTTGGCTTTGGTCGATTCCAAGATGGCTGATTAGTTTTGCCAAACCTGTTGCTTTATGAACATTCTTTGGTGACCACTCTAGCAACATTTCACGTGATTTAAAGATTTCATATTGGTCAAACAATTCTGGAGAAATCTTCTGAATGGCTGCATCCAAGGGTTCTTGAGCAAAGGCAGTCACGCACTTATTGTAAGTCATTTGACTAGACAGGTCTTCAAAGTCAACTGGTACAAAAGTTAAAGCTGGATTGAATTTAGAATAAAGACTTTCTTGGTCAGATTGGATTTGATAAACAGTTCCTTCTGAAATAGCGTCAAGAGGCAGTGATAATTTCTCTGTTTCCTCATACAAGCGTGCCACATCATCATATGAAAAAACTGTCTTATCAAGGATTTCACCTGTATTTTTCTGAACCAAACCACCATTAAAGGTAATGGTATACTCATCTTCCTGACCGTCAGTCCCTAGCTCATGGAGAAAGAAATCCATAGCTTTTAAAGGGCGACCAGTTGTCAATACGACCTTGATACCACGATCACGCGCAGCTTTCAAGGTTGCCTTGGTGCGATCCGTCAGCCTTTTATCAGTAGTCAGCAAGGTCCCATCCAAGTCCAATGCAATCAATTTTATATCTGCCATTATAAGCCCTCCATATAAGCTATAACCGACTGGTCTTTATGGTGACCAATCACAGTCTCTGCTAATTCTAAAATTTCTGGTCGTGCATTTTCAGGAGCTACAGGATGACCCACAACCTGCATCATATGCAAGTCATTTAGATTGTCTCCAAAAGCCATAACCTGATCCATTGTGATACCAAGTTTTTTAGCTAATTCAACAATGGCCACACCCTTATCGACATAGTCCAGAACAATATCAATGGATTCAAAGCCAGTTGTCATGGCCTTAACACCAGGAACATGTTCGTTTACCCAAGCTTCACCAGCTTCCAGCGTTTCTTCTGTGAAGTTGGTTGTAAATTTGAAAATGTCATCTTTAATATCTTCCAGACTCGCTACTTTTTGGATATTTTCATTATAGTGCTGACTCACTTTTAAATAGGTCTCATCAACCGTATCTAGAACATAAGCTCCCTTTTTTCCTGTCAAGAGCAGTTTATTGATATCTACATAAGGTGAAGTTTTCAGCCTTTCAAAAGTTGATAGATAAAACTCACGAGACATGGTCGCTTCATACAAGTCCTGACCTTGATATTCGACCAAACTGCCATTTTCTGCGATAAAAATAATGTCATCACGAACATCAGCAAATAATTTTTCTAGAGATAAAAATCCGCGCCCCGAAGCCACCGCAAAGTAAATCCCTTTTTCCTTGTAGGAAACCAAGAGAGACTTGAGGCGGTCCATATCAAAGCGTCCATTCTCATCTAGGAAGGTTCCGTCCATATCCGTTGCTACTAGTTTAATTGTCATCCTTCAATACTTTCTAAATCTTTTAACTTAACCGAAACAATTTTTGAGACACCTGACTCTTGCATGGTCACTCCATAGATAGAATCGGCTGCCGCCATGGTTCCCTTACGGTGGGTTACGACGATAAACTGGCTGTCCTTATCAAATCGATTGAGGTAATCCCCGAAACGTTTAACATTGGCTTCGTCAAGTGCAGCCTCTACCTCATCCAAGATAACAAATGGAATGGTCTTGACACGAATAATGGAGAAAAGCAAAGCTAGAGCTGACAGAGCTTTTTCACCACCACTCATGAGGTTAAGCGACTGGATTTTCTTACCTGGAGGTTGAACAGAAATCTCCACACCAGCTGTTAAAAGGTCGCCCTCAGTCAATATCAAGTCCGCCTGACCTCCACCAAACATCTGCTTGAATGTCACTTTAAAGGACTCACGAATAGCTTCAAAGGTGGATTTAAATCGTTCCTTGACCTCATCATTCATCTCTGTGATGGTTTCAAGAAGCAGACTTTTCGCTGATAAAATATCATCTCGCTGACTATTTAGAAAGTCCAGACGGTTGTGAACTTCTTCGTACTGGTCAATAGCTTCCAAGTTGACCGGACCCAGCGAACGAATAGCCTTCTCTAAGTCCTGCACCTCTTGCTCTGCCAGATTGAGATTTTCCAACTCATGCGCATTTTCTAAAGCTTCAGTATAGCTAATCTGATACTGGTCTGTTAATTGGCTTTGTAGATGACGTAAGCGCTCGCTGACCTTTTCTTTCTTAGCTTCAGCACGTGTTTGCTTGCGAATCCACTCTTCATTCTGCTGGCGAGCCTGATCCAAATGACTAGCAATATCATCCAGTTGACCTTCAATATCATCCAACTCAAACTGCTTGCGAATTAAACCTTGTTGGAGGTTTGTTTTCTGAGTTTTGGCTTCTTCTACCTGTTGACTGAGCAAATCTGTATCAACCTTCTCCAGATTATCAACCTTTTCTTGAAGAAGGCGCTGGATTTCCTCTTGTTCGATATCTAGATTATTCAATTCCTTGCCTAGACGGTCAATATCAGCTACTTCATAACGTTTTTGCCCTTGTAGTTCTGTCTTAAGCAAGCGAGCTTGCGCTACCTGTTCTTGCAAGTTCTGATAACGTTCTTGGATGGCATTTTTATTAGACTTAATCTCTTCAATCTCAGCTTCCAGATTTTGCTTGTCACTGGAAATAGTAGCAAGTCGCTCTTGGCATTTTTCCTTATCTGCTTGCCAATCTCCCTCAGAAAGACGATTTAATTCCTCTTCTTGGAGTTTCCAAAGAGTTTCCAGTTCTTCAACTTGATGACTGGTCTGCTGATAAGCGAGGGACAAGCCTTGCTCCTGAATACGTGCCTGCTCTCCTTGAGATTTGATAGCTTCTAATCTTTCTGTCAATCTAGCCATCTCATCTTGCAAGGTCTTCAAAGATACCTCTTCTAAACGAAGACTTGCTTCTTCTTCAGCAATTTCTTTTTGCAATTGCTCCAGTTCTGGCTTGATAAAAATACTGTTGTTCTGGCGATTGGCTCCACCTGCGTAAGAGCCACCTGTGCGCAACTCTGTACCGTCCAATGTCACCATACGAACCTGATAACGAACCTGACGAGCTGCTGCACGCGCGTGTTCTACGGTATCAAAAATTGCTGTCGTTGCTAGCAAGTTTTTGAAAATAGCTTCTAGTCTAGTATCGAAAGTAACCAGCTCATCTGCCATGCCCAGAAATCCTAGACTTGCAGCGATAGCATCTTGGTTCTGACTAGAAATCGTACGCGCTTTGATCGTGGTCAACGGAAGGAAGGTCGCACGACCGGCTCTGTTCCGTTTGAGGAAATCAATAGCCTTAGTCGCCGCGTTCTCATCTTCTACGATGATATGCTGACTGCTTGCCCCTAAGGCAATCTCTAGAGCAGTTTGATAATGAACATCAAAGGTCAGGTGCTCACTGACTGCACCAATAATCCCACCAAGGCGGTCTTTTTCTTGGAGAACACTCTTAACACCTGCATAAAAGTTACTATGATTTCTGAGGATATTTTCCAAACTTTGGGCTCTAGCCTGCTTGTTTTTGAGATTATCCAGACGGGCAAAGAGTTGATTTTGTTGAGCCTGATAGGAAGATTTCTGATTCTCTTGCTCCTTGGCAATAGCTTGGTAGTCAGCCAATAATTTCTGAACATGCTCCTTGGCAGCTTCAAGCTCGTCTTTTTGCTGACTGGCCTTCTCTTTAGCTGTAGCCAGTTGTTCTTTTAGTTTTTGTAGTTGATCTGCTTGTTTTTGAGAAAGCTGACGACTATTTTCCAACTCATTCTCAATACGGGTCAGCTGGTTTGAGACATCCGCTTCTTCTTGTAAAAGAGCTACAAAGCGTTCACGTAGAAGCTCAATCATCTGATCAGGATCATCTGAAAAAGCTAGTAATTCAGCCTCTAATTGATTCAGTTTTTGATTATTTTGGACTAGATTTTCCTCTAACAGAGTTAAAGAGCTTTCTTTATCAGATTTTTCTTGGCTGAGTAAATTTCTCTTATCCTCCAAAGCAGCCAAACGAGCTTGTGCTTCCTGTTGATTCAGGGCTACTTGTTCAGATTCTAATTTCGATAGGGCTAATTTTCTCTCTAAATCACTAATCAGACTGGTCAAATCCATCAAACTGCCTTGGTCTTTGGCCATTTCAGCCTGTAAATCTTGGCGTTGCTTTTTAAGAGTATGATTTTCTTCCTCTAATTTTTCACGCTTTTGGTAATAACTAGTCAATAGTTCCTGAACCTGTGCCAACTCTTCTTCTGTCAAATCTAGTTCAGCCTTATTTTCCTTGATTTGAGCAGCTAAAACATCCAAGTAAATAGCTTTACGTTGGCCTTCCAAATCTAGAAACTTACGAGCATTTTCAGCTTGCTTCTCAAGAGGCTTGATTTGATTGTCCAACTCATAGATAATGTCTTCTAGACGATCCAGATTATCCTGGGTTTGCTGCAGTTTACTCTCAGTTTCTTTTCTGCGAGTCTTGTATTTTAAAACTCCAGCAGCTTCTTCAAAAATAGCTCGGCGTTCCTCAGGCTTAGAGTTGAAAATCTCCTCAACCTTCCCTTGGGAAATGATAGAGAAGGAATCTCGTCCCAATCCAGTATCCAAGAAAAGGTCATGAATATCACGCAGACGGACTTTCTTGCCGTCAATCTTGTATTCGCTATCTCCACTGCGATAGATATGACGTTCTACCCTGATTTCTTGACCTGCATCCTTGATAAATCCGTCATTATTATCCAAAGTCACAACTACAGAAGCATAATTGAGCGGTTTGCGACTTTCTGTTCCAGCAAAGATAACATCCGGCATCTTGCCACCACGGAGACTCTTGACACTAGACTCCCCCAAAGCCCAACGCAGACTTTCTGTAATATTCGACTTTCCAGATCCATTGGGCCCAACAACTGCCGTCACACCTTGGTCAAAGACTACCTTAGTCTTATCAGCAAAAGACTTGAATCCCTGAATTTCGATTTCCTTTAAATACATGAATCCAGCCCTTTCTCAACGGCATTTTTGGCAGCTTCCTGCTCTGCTAGTTTCTTAGAACGACCTTGACCTTGACCAATGCTCTTACCTTCAACAAGAACTTCTACTTCAAAAACCTTATCGTGGGCAGGACCCGTTTCAGAAATTACCTGATAACGAATAGCCACATCCCCATTGACCTGAAGCAACTCTTGGAGATGGGTTTTGTAGTCTGTAATCATCTCAAATTCGCCTGCTTCAACCTTAGGAATCATGACTTGATAGATAAATTCCTTGACTTTGGCCACATCCTTGTCCAAAAGGAGGGCACCAAGAAAGGCCTCAAAGGCATCACCAAGAATGGTATCACGATTGCGACCACCAGATTTTTCTTCCCCCTTACCCAGCTTGATAAACTGATCAAACTGACAATCACGCGCAAAACCAGCCAAACTCTCCTCACGGACAATCATAGCACGGAGTTTAGATAAGTCACCCTCAGGCTTTTTAGGATATTTTTTATACAGATATTCTGAAATCAATAGCTGTAGAACAGCGTCTCCTAAAAATTCCAAGCGTTCATTGTGTGAAATTTTTAAGAGGCGGTGCTCATTGGCATAACTCGTATGAGTAAAGGCAGTCTCCAGTAAATTTTTGTCTGCAAATTCGATTGCAAAATGGTTCTTTAGTACAGTTTGTAATTCTTTCATACCAACCTCTTTCTAACTGATAACAGTCCTTTTTATTATATCAAAAAAAGCCCCCTGAGTCACTTTAAAACGGGACTGGAGAGCATTTGGGAATTCTTTAAAAAGAGATTTTCAGTTTTAAGGGCCAATTTAGGGCTGTGTAAAGAAAAAAGCCCTATTAAAGGCTTTTTAGGATGTTTACATCCACCCTGAGGGAATCGAACCCCCATCTCAAGAACCGGAATCTTACGTGATATCCATTACACTAAGGGTGGAAACTTGTTTTATTATAACAGAAATTTGCTCTAATAACAAGTTTTTTTCTAGTGAGATAGCCCGTCTTAGTGGGAAGCATCCCCATTCCAGATGGAGTTTTTCACGATAACATAATCAACGTGTTTAAGGTCAGCAACCTGACGTCCACCTGCATAAGAAATAGCACTTTGAAGGTCTTGTTCCATCTCAGTTAAAGTGTCTTGCAGATGACCTTTAGCAGGAAGCAAGATACGTTTGCCTTCCACATTTTTGTAAGCACCTTTTTGATATTGTGAGGCTGAACCATAATATTCTTTGAACTGTTCACCATCGACTTCAATCGTTTTCCCTGGACTTTCAATATGTCCTGCAAAGAGGGAACCAATCATGACCATGCTAGCACCGAAGCGGATAGACTTGGCAATATCACCGTGAGTACGAATTCCTCCATCAGCAATAATCGGTTTACGTGCAGCCTTGGCACACCAACGAAGGGCAGCCAATTGCCAACCACCTGTACCAAAACCTGTCTTGACCTTGGTGATACAAACCTTACCTGGACCGATTCCGACCTTAGTAGCATCCGCACCAGCATTTTCCAATTCACGCACAGCTTCTGGTGTTCCCACATTTCCTGCAATGACAAAGGTATCTGGCAATTCTTTCTTGATGTGTTGAATCATAGAAATCACGCTATCCGCATGACCGTGGGCAATGTCAATCGTGATGTACTCAGGAGCATCAGCCTTGAGCTGGCTAACAAAATCATACTCATAGTCCTTAACACCGACAGAAATAGAAGCAATGAGCCCTTGATCGTGCATGCGTTTAATAAAAGGAATGCGTCCTGCCTCATCAAAACGGTGCATAATGTAAAAGTAACCACCTTTAGCAAGTTGCTCTGCTACATTTTCATCCAAAATCGTCTGCATATTAGCTGGCACAACAGGTAGTTTAAAGGTGTGATTTCCTAGAGTGACACTTGTATCTGCTTCTGCACGGCTTTTAATGACACATTTATTTGGAATCAATTGAATATCTTCGTAATCAAAAATTGGAAATTCATTTAACATATCGATGTCTCGTTTCTTTTGTAATGACCTACCTATGCTTGCGCATCTCTACGCCTTTTCCGACGTTTCCTTAATTAATTATAAATCAAAGTACAGATTTTGTCAAATAATTTTATAAATTAAAATATAATGTTCGGATTTTTCTTGCGTAAATAGAAAAAAGAGGGGAAATTGTTTTCTCCCCACTTCTTCTACATTCTAATAATACTCCCCCTGACGGTAGTCCCATGAGTTAAAGGTGTCTGACAGGTGCATCATGATTTTATCAATGTCAAGCCCTTTACGGATTACAACTGGTGCTGGTGATGTTGAACGAGCTCCTCCTTGTTCTGGGATGAGTTTGCCGTCTTTATCAACCATAGAGACCATCACACCTTGCTCATAGCGAGTTTCAATCGTTTTGTCAGGCTGGATAGAAGCAACGTAGTCATCTGCCTCAATGACAAGGTCCACTGCCCCTTCGATACGTTCTCCAATACCTTCTACTTTACCACGGTTTCCTTTTCCAGATGGGTTAGCTGATGAGGCATAAACCATCTTGCCTTCTTCCCAAAGTTTGGCAGCCAATTGTTCACCAGCTTTACCAAATTTGATAACAAAACAGCTCGTTCCACGCACGTCAGTCATCAGCTCTTCACGACCATCACCGTATGCTTTGAGTTTTTCAAAAGCTTCTGGTTTCCAAGGAAGGATACAACCAAGAAGAATATCTTCATCCCAATGTTTTTGGTAGAAGGCTTCAATTTCTGGGTTAAGTTGTGCTAAAGCACGAAGCTCATCCATGCTACCGCAGAGAACAACACCTGGTTTGTTACGGTTACGCTCTTTGGCTTCAAACTTGCGTTCAAGTCCTGCCTTATCACTAGTCATAATGATGTAACCAACTTTTGTAGGGCAAACAATACAACCGCCCTCACCTTTTAAAATATCATAGCCTTCTTGTGAAAGTGTTCCGTTCCATTGAATGTGTTTTGTCATAGTTCTATTTCCTTTTCTATTTTTCTTCTAATCCTGCCAGTAGGCTGGTCGTTGTTTTTCATAAGCAGCAATCAAATCTTCATACTGCAAGGTAATACCGATATCATCCAAACCATTTAAGAGCTTGTGTTTCCACTCGCTATCGATTTCAAAAGTGAATTCTCCAACTGGTGAGATGATTTTTTGTTGTTCCAAGTCCACAGTTATCTGGTCAGTTGGTTTTAGCTGGGCTAGTTTCTCTCTAACCTCTCTAGGCTGTACAATAGGCAACATGCCATTATTGAGTTCATTATTGTAATGAATGTCCCCAAAAGATCCTGCAATCACAACCTTAAAACCATAGTCCGCTAGAGCCCAAGCTGCGTGTTCCCTTGAAGACCCTGCCCCAAAGTTATCCCCTGAGATGAGGATACTAGCTTTCCTATATTCAGGTATATTAAAGACAAAGTCTGGGGCCTCAGTATACTTGTCATCCAGATAACGCCAAGCATACATGAGGTACTTACCAAAGCCTTTTTTATCAATTAACTTGAGAAACTGCTTGGGTAGGATTTGGTCGGTGTCGATGTTATCATTCATAAGAGGAACGGTCGTTCCCGTATAAACTGTGAATTTCTCCATATCCTCTCCTTACTGGGCTTCTGGCATTTGTCGAACATCTACGAAACGCCCTGCGATAGCTGCTGCTGCTGCCATGGCTGGACTGCAGAGGTGGGTCTTAGCACCAAATCCCTGTCTGTCTTCAAAGTTGCGGTTGCTGGTTGAGGCGCAGTGGACACCATCAGGGACCTTGTCTGGATTCATCCCTAGGCACATAGAACAACCTGGATCTCTCCACTCAAAACCAGCGTCTAGGAAAACCTTGTCCAAGCCCAACTTCTCAGCAGCTCGTTTGACAGGACGAGAGCCTGGAACTACGATAGCTGTTAGATTAGGAGCAATTTTCTTTCCTTTGACAAATCGCGCAGCCAGTTGCAAGTCGCTGAGACGAGCATTGGTACATGAACCGATAAAGATATAGCCTAGTTCAATATCTGCTGGCTTTTGACCAGGCTCCAAATCCATATAATTGTAGGCTCGTTCATCATTCATATCCTTAATTTCTGGGAATCTACTGTCAAAGTCAACACCCATAGCAGGGTTGGTTCCCCAGGTCACCATAGGAGCAAGGTCTGAGACATCCATATGAATAACCTTATCGTAAACAGCATCATCATCACTGACAAGGGTTTTCCAATCCGCCACAGCCTCTTCAAAGTCCTCTGGAACACATTCCCGTCCCTTGAGATAGTCATAGGTGATTTGGTCCGGATTCATGATTCCCATCTTAGATCCAAACTCGATGGACATATTGCAGATGGTCATTCGCTCTTCCATGCTCAGTGCATCAATAGCTTGTCCACGATATTCCACCACGTAGCCAACGCCGCAAGCAACGCCGTACTTGGCAATCAAGGCTAAAATGAAATCCTTGGAATAAACTCCTTTTTGAGGAACTCCAGTGAATTCTACCAGCATTTTCTTGGGTTTGACCTGCCAGAGGGTCTGGGTAGCGAAGACATGCTCAACCTCACTAGTCCCAATTCCAAAGGCGATCGCTCCGAAAGCTCCGTGAGTTGCCGTATGGCTGTCTCCACAGACAATAAATTTCCCCGGTTGGGTCCGTCCTGTTTCTGGACCTACCATGTGAACGATTCCCTGCTTTTCAGAACCGTGGGCTGCATGTTCGATCCCAAACTCCTCAACATTTTCAGCAAGCTTATCAATTTGTGCCTTAGAAATCACATCTCGAATATCGTAAATATTGACTGTCGGGACATTGTGGTCAAAGGTTCCAAATGTCAAGTCTGGTCGTCTCAATCTGCGACCTGCATCTCGTAGTCCTTGAAAAGCTTGCGGGCTAGTCACTTCGTGGATATAGTGCTGGTCCACATACATGAGTTGGGGTTGCCCCTCTTCTCCCGTGATGACATGACGGTCCCATAATTTATCAAAAATCGATTTTCCTGCCATCCATTACCTCCAAATAAAATATAAGGCTACTAGTGTGGTCACCATCCCGAGAAACCAAACCGTTTTAAAGTACCATTTTCGAGTCTTGTGGTGAAAAGTAATTCCTGCCAACCAGGCACCAAAACCACCACAAGTAAGAGCCAAAATGAGTAAGATTTTCTCTGGGATGCGCCAAGCTTTTCTCCTTGCCTTTGATTTGTCAATACCATAAATCAAGAAAACCATGACATTCCAAATCAAAAGGACTAGAGTAATTTTTTCGTCTAACTTCATAACCTTGCGATAATAGCTTCCGTCATTTCCTTGGTCGAAGCCTGTCCTCCTATATCTCTCGTTAAAATTCCAGCTGCTAAACTTGCCTCAACAGCACGCTCGATACGCTCTGCATCCTCATAACGTCCGAAACTATTTCTCAACATCATGGCAACTGATAAAATCATGGAAATAGGATTGGCAATTCCTTGACCTGCAATATCAGGCGCTGAACCGTGAATAGGTTCATAAAGACTTGGTCCATTTTCAGAATGACTGGCTGATGGCATGACCCCAAGTGTACCAGATAGGACGCTTGATTCATCAGATAAAATATCTCCAAAAAGATTCTCCGTCACGATGACATCAAACTTGGCAGGATTGGTAATCATGAGCATGGCAGCTGAGTCTACCAGCTGGTGTTCCAAGGTCACATCTAGGAAATCCTGTGCGACCTTCTCAGCTACTTTCCGCCAGAGTTTTGAAGTCGCTAGAACATTTTGCTTATCGATACTAGTAACGATTTTTCTGCGATTTCTTGCAATTTCAAATGCCTTACGAATAATCCGCTCTATTTCTTCATAGCTGTATTCGTTGATATCACGCGCTTTCCGCTCTTCAAGGATATGATCCCCAAAGTAAATCCCGCCTGTCAACTCCCGCACAACGACAAAATCTACACCAGCAATTCGTTCTGGTTTTAGTGGTGACAAATGCTTGAGACTCTCAAAAATCTTAACAGGGCGAATATTAGCATAGAGATTTAGTTCCTTACGGAGAGCCAGCAAGCCTTGTTCGGGCCGGACCTCTACTCCATCATACTGAGGACTACCGATAGCCGCTAGGAGAATGGCATCTGCTTCTCTACATGCTTTGAGGGTTTCACTAGGTAAAGGATGGCCTGCTGCATCAATTCCTGCACCTCCAAAAGGTCGTTTGTCTATTTCATAGTCAAAGCCTGTTTTTTTAGCTATAGCTTCCAGAACCTCTAACCCAGCATCCATGATTTCTGGGCCGATTCCATCCCCTGCCAGAACTACTATTTTCTTTGTCATAGCTTTCTCCTTTACACACTAGGCATATCACGATAGGAAACACTGCGTCCCATCTCACCAGCATTCTCTTTTTGAACAAAGGTATTAGCATTGATGTAGGCAATAGCAGATGCTTTCAGTACATCGAAATCAAGCCCTGCTGCATTAAAGATGGTTTCTGTATCTCTGTTTTCAACAGTGACCAAAACCCGAGCTTGGGCATCAATTCCATCTGTCACAGCGTCAATAGTATAGGACACCAAGCGGACGGATTGGTTAAAGAACTTATCGATAGCGTTAAAGATTGCTTCAACAGAACCTTGCCCTGGCGCATTGAAATCAACTTTCTCACCATCCATATTGGCTAGGCTAACGAGTGCTTCAATGTCATTATCTGCATGAGTTTGAAGTTGTAAATCATCAAAGTGGAAGCCTTCTGGATTTTCAACCATGGTTCCAGCTACCAGAGCACGAATATCTGCATCTGTGATTTCTTGTTTCTTGTCGGCCAATGCCTTGAACTTAGCAAAGAGTGGTTTGATATCCTCTTCTGTAAAGTCTAAGGCCAGTTCTCTTAGTTTTTCAACAAAGGCATGGCGACCTGACAATTTTCCAAGTGGGAGGCTGTTACTCTTGACACCGACCAATTCAGGGGTGATGATCTCATAAGTAAGAGGATTTTTAAGGACTCCGTCTTGGTGAATACCAGATTCGTGAGAGAAGGCATTGCCACCAACTACAGCCTTGTTTTTAGGAACTGGAATACCAGAGAAGCGAGAAACCATTTCTGACGTATTGATGGTTTCATTTAAAACAATACTAGTTTCTGCTTGATAGTAATCTTGACGAATATTGAGGGCCACTGCAATTTCTTCCAAAGCAGCATTACCAGCTCGCTCCCCGATACCATTGATGGTTCCTTCGACTCGTCCTGCCCCATTCTTGACAGCAACAAGGCTATTAGCCACTGCCATTCCGAGGTCATCATGACAGTGAGGCGAATAGATAATCTGACGTTCCGTTTTGACATTCTCAATCAAGTATTTGAAGATAGCTCCATATTCCTCTGGTGTGGTAAATCCTACCGTATCAGGGATATTGATATAAGTCGCACCTGCATCAACCGCTGTTTGAACGACTTGTAAGAGGAAATCCAACTCTGTTCTGGTCGCATCCTCAGGAGAGAATTCGACAACCTCAAACTTGGAACGTGCATAAGAGACATGCTCCTTAATAGCTTCTAGAATCTCTTCCTTGCTCTTATTGAGCTTATACTTGCGGTGAATGGGACTAGTAGCGATAAAGACGTGAACCTGTGGATATTTGGCATCCTTGAGGGCTTCGTAACAAGCATCAATATCAGACTTGACAGAGCGGGCCAAACCAGTCACTGCCGTTTTCTTCAAGGTCTTAGCAATCTCCTGAACTGCCGTAAATGAGTCTGGACTAGCCGCTGGAAAACCAGCTTCGATGGCTGAAATGCCCCATTTCTCCAGCTGTCTTGCAATGGCAATTTTTTCCTTGATTGAAAAGTTAACACCCGGTGTCTGTTCTCCATCCCGAAGGCTGGTATCTAGAAATTCAACTGTTCTCATAAGATTTCCCCTTTTCCAAATGTGGTTTTAAAAAAACATCTCGCTCAGAAACCCAAGCGAGATGTTGATTCACTCCCGCTTGGTAAGCCAAACAGGACTAATGCTTTTTGCACTAGCCCGAGTACCTCAACAACAAAGCAAATTGATTAAACTTAGCTGTTTTCATGTTTGACTTTCTCCTTCGTTTGATATCTTGTTTAGTATTTTAGCATAGGCAAAAGTGCTTGTCAAGAAAAAATCCAATATTTTCTGAAAATTTCTTCAGTAGAGAATATTTTGCTAATTGAAAGTTCTTGAAAACCATTGAAATGTTTCATTTTTTAGTGGTTAAGTTCCAACTTTTTTCTATAAATTCCAATACTTCTTTATCTGATAAAGTATCATCAAGCGCCACACTAATCCAGTAACGTTTATTCATATGAAAAGCT
Organism: Streptococcus mitis; assembly: GCF_047464965.1. Classification (GTDB taxonomy): domain Bacteria; phylum Bacillota; class Bacilli; order Lactobacillales; family Streptococcaceae; genus Streptococcus; species Streptococcus mitis_DU. The sequence goes on along the minus strand of NZ_JASHAT010000005.1, from coordinate 75,107 downwards.
GGATAAATGCCCTTTTTTGAAAGTAAATCGGCTACTTTGTCATGTTTGAGGTTGACTGCTTCCACTAGCTCTTCTCTGCCCTTTTCCAGCTTATCCCAAGAAATTTTCATCAAGACGGCATACCACTTTTTATTGCCTTCATGTCTTAACACTGCCGTATCAGGCGATTTCTCCCACAAATACTCCAACTGATTACCATACTTTTCCTGAACTTGAGTCATGATTCGCTTAGTCTGAGGGCAGATAAAATCCTGTACCTCAAAACAAGCCTTCCGAATCTGGTAGAGAATCTCCAGACAAGCCTCACGGACACTTGCAACAAAACTTCCTGTCATACTTTCCATATGAACTTGAGGATAGAGGTCACCAGTCTCCTGGTCAAAGACTTGAAAACTCACATTATCAGTAGTGATGGACACAGTCATGACAAAGTCATCCTGCAAAATTTGGCAACTATAGGTCCACACTCCACCATTTTCTACAAAACCATAATCATGAGCCTTTTCTTGATTAAACTGATAGGATTTAAAAATTTCAAACATAAGTGAAAACTGCTACCCAAAGCTAGCAGTTCCTTTCTATTTTTTAAAAGACAACCTTGGTTCCATGTAATTGTGTCACGCCTAGCTGATTGATAAAGGTTTGACGGTTGTCAAGGTCAATCCCCCCACCTGGTAGAATTTCAATTTTACCTTTAGCGTGCTCCAAAATTCTGTGATAGTGAGCAAAACGTTTTTCTAGTGAATCGCCAGATACACCCGCACGAGTCAGGATTCGAGTGACACCAGCTCGACTAAGCCAGTCAATAGCTTCCAGTTGATCCTCATCACTCAATTCATCAAAGGCCATGTGGAAGACAATTTCCATTCCTTTTGATGCAGCAATTAACTTTTCAAGATTAGGTTTATCCAACTTCTTATCAGCAGTTAAAGCCCCAAATACAACCCCTTGACTTCCAGCCTGAGCAGTTAAACGAATGTCTTCTAGCATGATTGCAATTTCTAGTTCATTATAGACAAAGTCGCCACCACGTGGACGAATCATGGTCATGATGGTTGTATCGTAGTTAACTGCCAGTTCAACCGCTGCCTTAGTCACTCCATAGCTGGGTGTTGTCCCACCAACTGCTAGATTGTCACAAAGTTCGATTCGACGAGCTCCAGCCTGCATCGCTTTTTCAAGCAAGATCACATTTTCAGCACAAAATTCGTAAATCATTTGATTCTCCTTGAGTATTACTTTGAATTTATTATATCATATTGTTGTAAATATATTTTCAATTTTATCAAGGCAAATAACTACTATTTTAACTATTCTTTGTCAGGAATGACCTTGAAGAGATAATAAGTGATAAAGATAGTCAAAGCACCCAGACCGATTTTGACTGGTAAAAGAGGTGCAAAATAAATGGAAATTCCCATTAAGATGTAGATAGAGACAATAATCTTTTTTTTACGTTCACGCGCAATAGACTTAGTCTCGCGAAAATCAGCTACATATGTTTGATAGAGCTTGGTATGATAAAGCCAATCTTCAAAGCGCTTGGAACTTCTGGAGAAACAAGCAATAGACAATAAAAGAAAAGGCGTTGTGGGCAACAAGGGTAAAACAACCCCAATAATAGCCAAGGCCAGTGATAAAAAGCCAATAATTAGATAAATAATACGCATAACTTCTCCTAGTTAAAATAATCTTCTTCTAGTTTCGCATACAATGGTGAATTTTGTCAAGTTCCAACCAAAAAGAGCCTGAAATTCACTTTCAGGACTCTCCTCTTATTTAATCTTTTCTTCTTCGTAGTCACCATTACTACATACAACCTGCTTGCCACCACCACGGACTTTTTTCTCCATGAGGAAATTGCCACATTTTGGACAGTCACGACCAACAGGCTTATCCCAAGAGGTAAATTCACATTCTGGATAGCGATTGCAACCATAGAAGAGACGGTTACGCTTGGTTTTACGCTCAATGATTTGTCCCTGATGACAACTTGGACACTCAACACCGATTTCTTTCACGATTGCTTGGGTATGACGGCAATCTGGGAAATTGCTACAAGCATAGAACTTACCAAAACGACCAAGTTTAATGACCATTGGACTGCCACACACTTCACAATCAAATCCAGCTGGTTCATCCTTAATCTGGATTTTCTCCATTTCTTCTTCAGCCTTGGCCACTTCTTTGGAGAATGGTTTGTAAAAGGCATCAATGACACGTTGCCACTGCTCTTTTCCGACTTCGACATCATCCAGTTTGCCTTCCATTTCAGCTGTAAAGGTCACGTTTACGATATCTGGGAAATATTCAACGATGAGCTTATTAACAATTTCTCCCAACTCTGTCGGTTCAAAGCGTTTGGCTGCAAGGCGAACATAATAACGTTTCTGAATGGTTTCAATTGTTGGTGCGTAGGTTGACGGACGGCCAACCCCATTTTCCTCCAAGGTCTTGATCAGTGTCGCTTCAGAATAGCGAGCAGGCGGTTGAGTGAAATGTTGCTCTGGTTTGCTATTTACCTGCTTGACTACATCTCCAACAGCCATGTCCGGTAACATCTTATTCTTGTCAGAATCATTATAAATGGCAAGATAACCATCAAACTTAACCTGACTACCATTGGCAGCAAATTGAACTCCATTTTGCGACAATTTAACAGCCATAGTATCAAAGACAGCAGCTGTCATCTGGCTAGCCACAAAACGATTCCAGATAAGGGTATAGAGCTTGAGCTGGTCCTTGTCCAGATACTTAGCAATACTTTCAGGTGTATTAAAAACGCTAGACGGGCGAATAGCCTCATGGGCATCCTGAGCACCTGAAGCATTTTTAACCTTGCTACCATGCTTAGAATACTTGCTACCAAAACGATCCGTAATGAAACTTGCAGCTTCATTTTGGGCTACAGGACTGATACGGGTCGAATCAGTACGCATATAAGTAATCAAACCTTGGACACCAGAACCAATATTAATCCCTTCATAGAGCTGTTGGGCAACCATCATGGTCTTTCGAGTACGGAAATTGATTTTATTGGCAGCATCCATCTGCATAGATGAAGTAGTATAAGGTAATGGAGCATTGCGTTTGCGCTCTTTCTTATCCACCTGATCCACTGAAAAGTCTTTACTAGTCAGACGAGACAAGACTTCCTTGACCTCATCATTGCTAGTCAGTTTCAGCTTTTTGCCATCTACTCCATAGAAGGATGCCTGAAATTGCTTGGTTCCCTTTTTAAAGACACCATCAATTGTCCAGTATTCTTCTGGCTGGAAGGCATTAATTTCATTCTCACGGTCAATGATTAACTTAAGCGCAATAGACTGAACGCGACCTGCTGATAAGCCTTTCTTGACCTTCTTCCACAAAATAGGCGAAATCGAATACCCTACCAAGCGGTCCAGGACACGGCGTGCCTGTTGAGCATCGACCAAATCCATATCAATCTTACGCGGTTCTTTAAAAGCATTTTTGACCGCATCCTTGGTGATTTCATTGAAGACCACACGGTTGGCATCATTTTCATCTAAGTTGAGAATATGGGCCAAATGCCAAGAAATCGCTTCTCCTTCACGGTCCGGGTCACTCGCCAGAAAGACTTTATTAGCTTTTTTGGCTTCTTTTTTCAAGTCATTAATGAGAGGTCCTTTTCCTCGGATATTGATATATTGCGGTTCATAATTATTTTCAATATCGACGGACATACTGGATTTCTTCAAATCACGGATATGCCCGACACTGGCTAAAACCTTGTAGTTTCTGCCTAGATATTTTTCAATCGTCTTAGCCTTAGCAGGCGACTCCACGATTACTAGATTTTTTTTAACTGTTGATTTTTCCTTTTTTGTTGCCGTAGCCACAGTATCACACCTTTTCAAAGTAATAAACTTTATAAAGTGTAAACCATTTTGCCATAACTGTCAAGACTTAGCTCCTATATATAGAAGAAAAGTTTGTCTAGTAAGCGAGTTTTCGTCTTAAAATTCAAATTCCGCAAGAACATCCTGCCCACTGGTGACCAATTTTGCACCTTCTTGAATCAAATGGTGGCAACCGTCTGATAGTCCATCTAAAATACTTCCAGGAATAGCAAAAACATCGCGTCCTTCTTCCATTGCTCGCTCACAGGTAATGAGACTCCCTGAGCGCATCTTAGCCTCTGCTACAATCACGCCACGACAAATTCCAGCAATGATGCGATTACGGGCAGGAAAATGAAATTTAAGAGGTTGTTCGCCAGGTCCATATTCACTGAGAACCAGATGATCATTGCCGATGTAGTCTTGCAAGCGTTTATTGGCTTTAGGATAAAACACATCCAGTCCTGTTCCAATCACTGCAATGGTTTTTCCGCCATTCTGAAGAGTTGCCATATGAGCTGCTGTGTCAATGCCCTTGGCTAATCCACTGACGATAACCAGTTCATTTTCCAATCCCTGAATGACTTTTTCAACTGACTTAGCTCCCTGTTTGCTACAAGAACGACTTCCCACGACCGCTACCTTAGGAAATTTCAAGAGGTCAAGATTTCCCTTGTAAAATAAAAGTACAGGCGCATCGTATATTTCACTCAAATCCCAAGGGTAACAGTCATCTAAAATAGAGAAAGATGGAAATTTTTTAAACTCCTTCTCCAAATGCGCATCGTCTATCTGAAAAAAACGTTCCATAAAAACAGCTGGATTTCGGCAACCTGAAATTTCTGCAATATCACCTAACAACAGTTCTTGATCAACATTTTCACCGTATTCTAGGACATTCAAAATCTGTTGATTGGTCAAACCTGATTTTTTTAACTTATAGATTTCATAGTTTGTGATTTTCATAAATAACTCCATTTCTTTTTCTACTCATCTATTTATTCGTAAAAAATCAAAAAAACATCCGACTATTTTAGCCAGATGTTGGAATCTTTAATTTTCGTTTTTAAGAATTTCTTCTAATTTATGATAGTCTTGGACACTATCGATTTCATAGATGCTATTGCCTTCTAATTCTTCAACATAGACATCTAACTCTTTGATGTTATCCTTAACCATATTGTCCCAGTAGAGATCAACAAACTCGCCACTTGCATAAGCCTTATCGATAAAGCTGACAATCTTTTCAGCAGTTGGAGCATCCCAGAATGATACACCACTAAGGATACGACCAGCCTTGCTATCAACAGTAATATCTTGAACCTTGTAGTCATCTCCATAGACCAAGAACCATTCATTGGTACAATCTTCACGATAAACACTAAAATAAGTCGAACGTGTCAAATCATTGCGGAACATATTTTTAAAGAGATAATTATCGGCATCGATAACATAACTGTTAGCTAATTCTTCTTTTACAAGATAGAGAGAGTAAAAGTTATTGTAGTCAGCGTATTTATCATTGAAAACGAGGCGAACTCCGTATTTTTCTTTCAAGTAATCGAATTGTTCTTTAAGGTAACCAACGATGATGATGATGTCATTGATTCCTTTTTCTTTGAGAAACTCAATTTGGTATTCAATCAAAGGTTTTTGATTAACCTGAACCAAGGCTTTAGGGGTATTTTCAGTCATAGGACGCAAGCGAGTTCCCAATCCCGCTGCTAAGATAATGGCTTTCACACGAATCTCCTTTATTCTTTAATAATAATATAAACTCCAGCAATGACGACAAGTGACGTAATAATTGTCAACATATCTAGCGGTGCACCCAAGAAAACAACTGCAAACAAGACTGTCCATACTACATAGCTCACATTCAAGCCTGTAGCCTTGGCTGGTTGCAAGCGATTGATAGCGATATAATAAGCCAAGTAGGAAATCATATCAAAGGCTGCAAAGACAATCATAAGACCTAGTAATTGTCCATTGGCCACTTCTGCAAATGACTGATGAGAAAAGAGCACAATCACAAGATAGGACAAGAATGAAGTCACTTGACGGATTAAGAGGGCTTCGATTTCACTCAGTTCACTTTCCATGGCAAAAGAGCTAAGAACACTCTCACTTCCCCATGCAATAGCACAAACCAAAGCACAGAGAATCCCAATGTAGAAGGAATTGACCTGTTCAACCTTATAGGTCTGAGCAATAATCCCTCCAATAATCAAGACAATCCCAAACACAGTATTTTTCGAAATCTTGTGCTTCAAAAAGAAGAAAGCCAATAAAACAGAAATCGCAGGGTAGATAGCCGATACTGATGAAGCTAAGGAACTTCCGATATACTTAACTGCATAAAGGTTAGCCTGCATACCGATAGGGCCTGCTAGCAAAGCTCCGATGATAACACTCACATTGCGAATATTTAAGAAAATTGAGAGACGAACTTTTCCTTCTTTTACCAAAAGAAAAGCTAGTAAGATAAAGATACTCAAGAAATCGTGAGCAGCAGCCACCACAAAGGGTGACAAATCTGTAAAAATCGAAAAGATATAAGCACTAATCGTTAGACCTAAGCCCCAGAAAACACCTGAGAGTAGACCAAAAGAAACTCCATTTTTATTTTTCATCTGAACCTCCATAATATGACAAACCTTTAACAGCTCTTTGGTAACGATTTACACCATAGTCACCAAAATCTGCACCTTGCTCTTCTTTGTAGACTGTCCATAGACTCCAAATAGCATCTTGTAAAATTTTATAAATGGCAATCTTTTCACGAGAGACAGGTGTTTGCTCACTCTCATAGTGAGACAAGAAGTCTTCTTCCTCTTGACGAGTAAATTCAGACTCTAAAAAGAGGGCAGCCAAATCCCACATTGGATCGTTCATTGATGAATATTCCCAGTCAATCAGGTAAAGACGTCCTTGAGGTGATTCGATAAAGTTTTCAGGCACCAAATCGATATGACAAGATTTTCTGTCAACACCTAAGTCAGCCAGTCTTTTCTCTAAGGAGAAGACTTCTTCTCGAACAGCTTCATAGTTGGCATAAGGGATTTTTTCTTCAATCAAGGATTCGTATTTTTTGATTTCTTCAAAAGGAGCAAATTCTCCCCTTAATTCCTTGCCAGATGCATGGATAGTTTGTAAAATTGGAGCAATTTTATCAAATTTGGTCTTGATTGACGTTGAATCAAGCGTAATCGCAGATTCGATATACTCATTTACTTTGATACCAGCTTCAATATCAAAAAGATAATTTTTTACATCTAAGTCTAAATCCTTTAGTAGTTCAAGATTGTACTTTTCATCTTGACGATTGATCAGCCTTTCTGTCCCTTTACCAAAGAATTTAACAATGTATTGCTTATTTGTTGTTTTGACCAAATAGTTTTGATTGGTCATTCCCCCCAGTTGTTCAACACTGAGGACTTCCTCTTCTTGACTAAGTAGGGAAGAAATTTTCTCTTTAATGATTTTCTCCACAATTAACCTCCAGTTCTTATACTTCCCACTTAAACACGGTTTTAAAGGCTGTGTTTAAATCGGTTGCAAAGACACGGTGAATATCTTTAATTTCTCTTACAGGTTCTTCTAGATAAAGGATATTTTTAAGACGATTGGCAAATTTCTTGACTTCCATCATTTGGATTGCATTTTCAAAATCAATGCGACCAGAACGAGAGGACCCAACTAAGAGCAAGCCCTTTTCTAAGGCATCACGAGTATTGAGATTGACTTTATATTCGCTAACTCCCATCATGAGAATCGTTCCCTGAGGACGAATGTAGCGAATCAAGTCATTAATAGCTGGTCCAGTACCATCACCACCACAACACTCAAAAGCATGGTCAAAGGCCAAATCTTCAGGAATATTATCAGTAATATAACATTCTTTGGCAAATGAGAAAAGTTCCAATTTTTCCCAATGACGACCAATAACCACAATCTCTGCATCTGGCAAAGTATAGTTGATAATATTAGCAACCACAAAAGCTAAACTTCCATCTCCGATAACGGCGATTCGGTCCCGCTTGCTATGAGCAAGGGTCAATAGACGACTCATAGCGTGCATACCGACACTGACAAACTCTGTAATCGCTGCAACCGTATCTTCGATAGCATCATAAGCCACCACACGATCTTTAGGAAGAGAAACAAACTCTCTCATAAAGCCATCAAATCCACTAGACAAGAAATGAGCCCCTGTCATGTAGTTTTCATAGAATTCTTCATCACTCTGCATAGGAGGCTGATTAGGAATCATGACAACTTTTTGCCCAACCTCATAGGTTCCTGTCGGGTCAGAAATAACGGTTCCACATGACTCGTGAATCATTGCCATTGGAAGCTTTTTATTCAAAATCTTTGGATCACGTTTTCCTTGGTAGTAACGCTGATCCGCATGACAGACCGCCATATAATTAGGGCGGATGAGGATATGATTCTCTTGGTCAATAGCCTCTTCCTGATATTTGACATTGATAAACTTAGGCTTAGTTAGTTGATAAATTTGATTAATCATTTTACTAGTCTTTCTCAATCATACTTTTTGCAATCTTCAAATCTGTTACGGTTGTAATCTTCAGATTTGAGTATTCACCTTTGGCCAAGGCCACATCTTTTCCTTTGATCACAAAGATTTTACATGCATCTGTCAAGATTTCCTTCTCTTCATCAGAAAGAGATCCATAAAGGTCCATGAAGTCCTTGCAACGGAATGTTTGAGGTGTTTGTCCTTGATAAAGGTGAGCACGATTTGGAATATCTGTAATAAATTGACCATTGGTACTTTCAACGATAGTATCAACCGCTTCTACAACTGTGTCCACTGCGTCATGATTTTGGGCAAGTTGGATATTGTCCTGAATCATGCGAAGCGTAATAAATGGACGAACAGAATCGTGGGTAACAACGATATCCTCTGGTGTAAGCGGACGATAAGCATCAATGGCTTCAATGATTTTCTCAATACTTGTATTGCGGTCAGCACCACCTTTTGTAATGATGATACGTTCCTTATGAAGAGGAAGATATTTATCTACAAGATCTTCTGCATGAGAAACCCAGTCTCCATGAACCCCAACTACAATTTTTTCAATACTTGGTTCCAAGACAAATTTTTCAATTGTATGAATCAAGATAGGTCGATCACCTAGCTCTAAAAATTGTTTTGGCAAGTTACTGATTCCCATACGTGTGCCAGTTCCACCAGCAAGAATTCCTGCATAAATCATCTTTTTTCTCCTTTGTCTTACTAAAAAAACTTATTCTCTCTATTATACCACAATCTAGTCCTATCATAAAAGAAATACTAGTCATCCCGTTCTAGAATAGGAGGATTAAGCAGTTCCATTATTCAAAGAAACTGGTCCATTTCTAGTAGTGACTAGGAATTCTGTAGTCATTACTAATAAATGGCTGTGAAATTTTAGAGTTCTTCAGAATAATATAGTTTTCTTAAAGAAAGCTTAAAATCAAACTTTGAAACTTCAAAGTGATTACTTGACTTATACTCAATGAAAATCAAAAAGCAAACTAGGAAGCTAGCCGTAAGCTGTACTTGAGTACGGTAAGGCGACGCTGACGTGGTTTGAATTTGATTTTCGAAGAGTATTACTGCCCTTCATTTCTTATTAGCTAACTTTATGATATAATGAAAAACGAGGTAAATTGAATGAAAAGTATAAAATTAAATGCTCTATCTTACATGGGAATTCGTGTCTTGAATATTATTTTTCCCATCTTAACTGGTACCTACGTCGCGCGTGTCTTGGACCGAACTGACTATGGTTACTTCAACTCAGTCGACACAATTTTGTCATTTTTCTTACCCTTTGCAACTTATGGGGTCTATAACTACGGTTTACGAGCCATCAGCAATGTCAAGGATAACAAAAAAGATCTGAATAGAACCTTCTCTAGTCTTTTTTATTTGTGCATAGCTTGTACGATTTTGACTACTGCTGTCTATATCCTTGCCTATCCTCTCTTCTTTACAGATAATCCAATCATCAAAAAGGTCTACCTTGTTATGGGGATTCAACTCATTGCCCAGATTTTTTCAATCGAGTGGGTCAATGAAGCTCTGGAAAATTACAGTTTTCTTTTTTACAAGACTGCCTTCATCCGTATCCTGATGCTGGTCTCTATTTTCCTGTTTGTCAAAAATGAACACGATATTGTTGTCTATACACTTGTGATGAGTTTATCGACACTGATTAACTATCTGATTAGTTATTTTTGGATTAAAAGAGACATTAAGCTTGTTAAGATTCACATAAGTGATTTTAAACCGCTCTTTCTCCCTTTGACAGCCATGTTGGTCTTTGCCAATGCCAATATGCTCTTCACTTTTTTGGATCGTCTCTTCCTCGTTAAAACAGGGATTGATGTCAACGTTAGTTACTATACCATGGCTCAACGAATTGTGACCGTTATAGCTGGTGTTGTAACAGGAGCTATCGGAGTGAGTGTGCCTCGTCTCAGTTACTATCTAGGAAAAGGCGATAAGGAAGCCTATGTCGCACTTGTTAACAGAGGCAGTCGAATCTTTAACTTCTTTATCATTCCACTGAGTTTTGGACTCATGGTTTTAGGACCAAATGCCATCCTACTTTACGGTAGTGAAAAATATATCGGAGGTGGTATCTTAACCTCTCTCTTCGCTTTTCGTACGATTATCCTGGCCTTAGATACCATTCTTGGTTCCCAAATTCTCTTTACAAATGGCTATGAAAAACGAATCACAGTCTATACAGTCTTTGCAGGATTACTCAATTTGGGCTTAAATAGTCTCCTCTTTTTCAACCACATCGTGGCTCCTGAATACTACTTACTGACAACTATGCTATCAGAGGCCTCTCTACTTGTTTTCTATATCATTTTCATCCATAGAAAACAACTCATCCACTTAGGACATATCTTTAGCTATACTGTTCGATACTCGCTCTTTTCACTTTCCTTTGTAGGAATTTATTTCCTGATTAATTTCTTGTATCCCGTGGATATGGTCATTAATTTGCCATTTTTGATTAATACTGGTTTGATTGTCTTGTTATCAGCCATCTCTTATATTGGTCTACTTGCCTTCACCAAAGATAGCATTTTCTATGAATTTTTAAACCATGTCCTAGCCTTAAAAAATAAATTCAAAAAATCTTAGGAGTATAGAATGAAACAACTAACCATTGAAGATGCCAAACAAATTGAATTAGAAATTTTGGATTATATTGATACTCTCTGTAAAAAGCACAATATCAACTATATTATTAACTACGGTACTCTGATTGGGGCAGTTCGACATCAGGGCTTTATTCCTTGGGACGACGATATCGATCTGTCCATGCCTCGAGAAGACTACCAACGATTTATAAACATTTTTCAAAAGGAAAAAAACAAATATAAGCTCCTTTCCTTAGAAACTGATAAGAACTACTTTAACAACTTTATCAAAATAACCGACAGTACAACTAAAATTATTGATACTCGGAATACAAAAACCTATGAGTCAGGTGTTTTTATCGATATTTTCCCTATGGATTGCTTTGATGATCCTAAGGTCATTGATACTTGTTATAAACTGGAAAGCTTCAAACTTCTGTCTTTCAGTAAACATAAAAATATTGTCTATAAGGATAGCCTTTTAAAAGATTTGATACGAACAGCCTTTTGGTTGCTCCTTCGACCGGTTTCTCCTCGTTATTTTGCAAATAAAATCGAGAAAGAAATTCAAAAATATAATCGTGAGAATGGGCAGTATATGGCTTTTATCCCTTCTAAATTTAAGGAAAAGGAAGTCTTCCCAAGTGGTACCTTCGATAAAACAATTGATTTACCCTTTGAAAATTTAAACCTTCCAGCACCTGAAAAATTTGATACTATTTTGACGCAATTTTATGGAGATTATATGACCCTACCACCAGAAGAAAAACGCTTCTACAGTCATGAATTTCACGCTTATAAATTGGAGGATTAGGATGCAGTATTTAGAAAAAGAAGAAATTAAAGAAATTCAACTAGCCCTGCTAGACTATATTGATGAGACTTGTAAGAAACATGATATTCCTTATTTTCTAAGTTATGGAACCATGCTTGGAGCTATCCGCCACAAAGGTATGATTCCCTGGGACGATGATATCGATATTTCCCTTTATCGTGAAGATTATGAGCGTTTACTGAAGATTATTGAGGAAGAAGACCATCCACGTTATAAGGTTCTCTCCTACGACACTTCTTCTTGGTACTTCCATAATTTCGCATCGATTTTGGATACTTCTACTGTTATCGAAGACCATGTTAAGTACAAGCGTCATGACACCAGTCTCTTTATTGATGTCTTCCCAATTGATCGCTTTACAGACTTGAGCATTGTCGACAAGAGTTATAAGTATGTAGCCCTTCGTCAACTAGCTTATATCAAAAAATCACGAGCAGTTCACGGTGATAGCAAATTAAAAGATTTTCTAAGATTATGTAGCTGGTACGCCCTCCGAGTGGTCAATCCCCGTTACTTTTACAAGAAAATTGATCAGCTAGTCAAAAATGCTGCAACTAACACTCCTCAATATGAGGGAGGAATTGGTATTGGTAAAGAAGGAATGAAAGAAGTCTTCCCAGTTGATACCTTTAAAGAACTCATCTTAACTGAGTTTGAAGGCCGTATGTTGCCCGTCCCTAAAAAATATGATCAATTTTTAACCCAGATGTACGGGGATTATATGACACCACCATCAAAGGAAATGCAAGAATGGTATAGTCATAGCATTAAAGCTTATCGCAAAAGCTGATTAAGCAGTAGTTTACAAGAAAAAATATAACAAAAAAGAGAAGATCGTTATACCTTCTCTTTTTTCTATTTAAATCGCTTCTGTGACAAAACTACGGCTTTCCAATACTTTGAGCATGGCGTTAGCTGTATCTAGGGCTGTGAAGAGGGGCACCCCGTGTTCAATAGCTGAACGGCGAATCTGCTCTCCATCTTCGTCTGCAGTTCGTTTTGTTCCTACTGTGTTAATGATAGCTTGAATTCTTCCTTTACGAACAAAGCTTGGAATATCCTTATCGTCATCACCAATCTTACCAACAGGTTGGGCTTGCAATCCATGACTGGCAAAGAAGGCTGCTGTCCCTTCTGTCGCGAGGATTCCATAGCCAATATTTTGGAAACGACAAGCCAAGTCCAAGGCTTCTTCTTTGGCATCATCAGCGATGGTAAATACAACGTTACCAAAAGTTGGCAAGTGTAAGTAAGAAGCTTCAAAGGCCTTATAGAGAGCTTTTTCCAAAGTCGTATCAGAACCCATAACTTCCCCTGTTGACTTCATTTCAGGACCAAGTAAGCTGTCTACCTTAGCTAGTTTGGTAAAGGAGAAGACAGGTGCCTTGATATGAACGCGGGTACTTTCAGGGTAAAGTCCATCTTGGTAGCCAAGTTCTTCAAGTTTTTGACCAAGAATGAGCTTGGTTGCTACTTGAGCCATAGGGATATTGGTCACTTTAGAAAGGAATGGAACCGTACGGCTGGCACGTGGATTGACCTCAATAACGTAGACTTTTTCATCCTTGATAACAAACTGGATGTTCATCATTCCAAGGCAATTAAGGCCGATTGCTAGACGTTTCGTATAGTCTGCTATAGTTTCCTGAACCTTTTGCGACAAGGTTTGTGGTGGGTAAACGGCCATTGAGTCACCTGAGTGGACACCAGCACGTTCGATATGCTCCATGATACCAGGGATAAGGACATTTTCTCCGTCTGAAATGGCATCAACTTCACACTCTTGTCCAACGATATAAGAGTCTACAAGGACTGGATGGTCAGGACTAGCCTTAACCGCTGTGCGCATGTAAGAACGAAGGTCTTCTTCGTTTTCAACGATTTCCATAGCACGTCCACCAAGTACATAAGATGGACGGACAAGAACTGGGAAGCCAATCTTTCGAGCTGCAAGAACTGCTTCTTCTTCATTGGTAGCCGTTTGTCCTGGTGGCTGTGGAATATCCAAATCTTTAAGAGCTTGCTCAAAGAGGTCACGGTCCTCAGCTCGGTCTAGGTCAGCAACCTGTGTCCCAAGGATGGTCACACCTGCTTTCGCCAATGGCTCCGCAAGGTTGATGGCTGTTTGACCACCGAACTGAACGATAACACCCTTTGGTTGCTCCAAGTCGATGACGTTCATAACATCTTCAAATGTCAATGGTTCAAAGTAGAGTTTATCAGATACCGAGAAGTCTGTAGAAACGGTCTCTGGGTTTGAATTCATGATGATGGCTTCATAGCCAGCCGCCTGAATAGCCTTAACTGAATGAACCGTTGCATAGTCAAACTCGACCCCTTGACCGATACGGATTGGACCAGAACCTAGGACAAGTACAGATTCCTTATCAGACTTGATAGACTCGTTTTCCCAACCATAGGTTGAATAGAAGTATGGTGTTTCAGAGTCAAATTCTGCCGCACAAGTATCTACCATCTTATAAACTGGAACAATCTTGTTTTCCAAACGAAGCTGGCGAACTTGGTCAGCTGTAGTATTCCAGAGTTCAGCAATCTTACGGTCTGAAAATCCATTCAATTTTGCAGTTTTCAAGACTTCTAGATCTTGTGGATGGGCACCCAACTCCTGCTCAATTTCAAAGATATGTAAGAGTTTATCAAGATAAAAGATATCAATCTTGGTCAATTCAGCAATTTCTTCTGGTGTGTAGCCACGGCGAATGGCTTCTGATACATAGAAGAGACGATCATCTTGGGCTTTGACAACTTTTTCAATCAAGGCATCATCCGAAACCGCTGCAAGTTCAGGCATTTCATTGTGATGTACCCCAATTTCAAGGGAACGACAAGCTTTAAGAAGTGACTCTTCGATGTTACGGCCAATCGCCATGACTTCTCCGGTCGCCTTCATTTGTGTACCTAGACGACGCTCCCCTTTTTCAAACTTGTCAAATGGGAAACGCGGAATCTTGGCAACCACATAGTCAAGGGCAGGCTCAAACATGGCATAGGTTGAACCTGTAACTGGGTTAATAACCTCATCCAAAGTCAAACCGACGGCAATCTTAGCAGCCAATTTGGCAATTGGGTAACCTGTCGCCTTAGATGCAAGGGCTGACGAACGTGATACACGAGGGTTTACTTCGATGACGTAGTACTTGAAGCTGTGTGGATCAAGAGCCAGCTGAACGTTACATCCACCTTCAATCTTGAGGGCACGAATGATGCTCAAGCTCGCGTCACGTAGCATTTGGTTTTCATAGTCTGACATGGTTTGGGCAGGGGCAAATACAATGGAATCTCCTGTGTGAATCCCGACTGGGTCAAAGTTTTCCATGTTACAAACAACCAGGGCATTGTCAGCTGAATCACGCATAACTTCGTATTCGATTTCCTTGAAACCTGCAATTGAACGCTCAATCAAACATTGGGTAACAGGTGACAACTTCAGACCATTTTCAGCGATCTCGCGCAATTCTTCCTCGTTGGCACACATACCACCACCAGTGCCACCAAGAGTAAAGGCTGGACGGACGATGACTGGGTAGCCAATTGTTGCTGCAAAGGCAACTGCTTCTTCGACTGTGTTGACAATTTCAGATTCTGGGATTGGTTGGTTGAGTTCTTCCATCAATTGTTTAAAGAGGTCACGGTCCTCCGCTTGATCGATGGCAGATAGTTTAGTACCCAGAAGCTCAACACCAAGCTCATCAAGGATACCATTTTTAGACAATTCCATGGCCATATTGAGCCCTGTCTGACCACCGAGTGTTGGTAGCAAGGCATCTGGACGCTCCTTACGAAGAATACGAGTCACAAACTCAAGTGTAATTGGCTCAATATAAACCTTATCAGCAATTTCCTTGTCCGTCATGATGGTTGCAGGGTTTGAGTTAACCAAAACAACCTCATAACCTTCCTCTTTCAAAGACAAGCAAGCCTGGGTCCCAGCGTAGTCAAACTCAGCAGCCTGACCAATAATAATCGGACCAGAACCAATCACCATAATTTTTTGAATATCAGTACGTTTAGGCATAGTTTATGATACAAAGCCCGTCAAGAACACAGTGAAAATAGGAAACTCGGTGCAGACGCCTTCAGCGTCAAGACGATGTTTATCTTTTTTACACAGTTCTTAGGGCGTGTTCACTTCCGCGAACAATGTATCTTCTCCTTTCTATTCGTCGCCTCACTGAGCGACATTAAATAAATTCTCCGACGATTTTTTAGCGAAACGATACTTTTCGGTAAAAAATCTAGTGCAGGGAGTTTTTAGTTCGCCTGATCGCGACTAAAAGAAACGACCTGCCTTTCTATTCGGCAACTCTCAGGTTGCCATTAAATAAATTCTCCGACGAGCTTTTACTCGTTCTTAGTTTGATTGTTTAAAAGCTTCCATCATCTCGATAAACTCATCAAATAGGTAGCTAGCGTCGTGTGGACCAGGGGCTGCATCTGGATGGTATTGAACAGAGAAAGCAGGTTGATATCTGTGGCGCACACCTTCAACTGACTTGTCATTGATTTCTTCGTGGGTGATAATCAAATGCTCTGGCAAATCCTCACGGCTAACTGCATAACCATGGTTTTGACTTGTAAAATCCACACGTCCTGTAGCAATTTCGCGTACCGCATGGTTGAATCCACGGTGACCAAACTTCATCTTGTAGGTCTTAGCACCGTTTGCCATTGCAAAGAGTTGATGTCCCATACAAATACCAAAGATTGGAATTTTCCCTTGCACACCACGAATCATATCCAGTGCCTGTGGAACATCTTCTGGGTTACCTGGACCGTTTGACAACATAACTCCGTCAGGATTGAGATGGAGAATTTCTTCTGCCGTTGTCGAATACGGAACAACCGTCACATTACAGTTACGTTTAGAAAGTTCACGTAAGATTGAGTGCTTGAGACCAAAGTCCACCAAGACAACACTCAAACCAACTCCTGGAGCTGGATAGGAAGTTTTAGTAGAAACCTGCTTGATATTGTCTGTCGGCAAAACTGTTGCTTGGAGCTGGTCCGTCACATGATCCATACTGTCTCCAACATGGGTCAAGGTTGCACGCATCGTACCATGCTTACGGATAATCTTGGTAAGGGCACGCGTATCAATTCCTGAAATACCTGGAATTTTTTTAGCTTTCAAAAATTCATCCAAGGTCATTTGGTTGCGCCAGTTGCTTGCTCGACGCGCTTCTTCAAATACAACGACTCCCTTACAAGTTGGAATAATGGATTCATAATCATCACGGTTAATTCCATAATTTCCTACCAAAGGATAAGTAAAGGTCAAGATTTGTCCATTATAAGACTGGTCTGTAATGGATTCTTGATAGCCGGTCATGCCTGTATTAAAGACGATTTCGCCTGTTACATCAATATCTGCTCCGAAGGCCTTGCCTTCAAAAACTGTGCCATCTTCTAATACTAGAAGTCTTTTTGTCATATTTTCACCTCTCGTGGACGCTCACTGGCGTCTTTTAACGTCTTGTGTTTTAGTTGGCGTTTCTACTCGCCAGTACGGATTCTAAGATTGCCATTCGAACAAAGACACCATTGGTCATTTGTTGGACAATCCGTGATTTTGGTGCTTCAACCAAGTGGTCTGCGATTTCTACATCACGGTTGACTGGAGCTGGGTGCATGAGGATTGCTGTTTCTTTCAAGCGATCATAACGTTCTTGAGTCAAGCCATGTTGGGCATGGTAGTCTTCTTTGGAAAAGACAGCTCCACTATCATGGCGTTCATGTTGCACACGGAGAAACATCATGACATCCACCTGATCAATGATTTCATCAATCATTACAAACTGTCCATAGTCTGCAAACTCTTGACTTCTCCATTCCTCAGGTCCAGCAAAGTAAAGTTCAGCTCCCAAGCGTTTCAAAATCTGCATATTGGATTTTGCAACGCGTGAGTGGTCCAAGTCACCTGCAATCGCAACCTTAAGACCCTCAAAGTGGCCAAATTCCTCATAAATAGTCATCAAATCAAGCAAGCTCTGGCTAGGGTGTTGTCCCGAACCATCTCCACCATTGATGATGGAAGTCGTAATCGTGGGACTTGCAATTAACTCTCTGTAGTAGTCAACCTCAGGGTGGCGAATCACACAGACATCCACTCCTAAAGCAGACAGAGTCAAAATGGTATCATAAAGTGTCTCACCCTTATTGACTGAACTAGTCTTCACATCAAAGTCAAGTCGCTCCAATCCCAGTTTAATCTCTGCCACTTCAAAGGACTTATGCGTTCGTGTAGAATCCTCAAAGAAAAGATTGGAAACAATCGGATGGTCCTCATAGGGAAGCTGGGCTCCATTTTTAAACTCAATTCCTCGCTTGATCAATTTCATCACTTGATCGACAGTGAGGTCTTCCATGGACACCACATGGTTCAATGCTTGTTGATTTTCTGACATGGCTACTCCTTTAGCTTTCTAAGCTTCTTCAGTAATCAGAACTCTGTCTTGGCCATCAAGTTCTGCCATCTCTACGATGATTTCTTCAGAACGACTAGTTGGGATATTTTTTCCAACGTAATCTGGACGGATTGGCAATTCTCTATGTCCACGATCGACTAGAACAGCTAAACTCACGCGCGCAGGACGACCATGACCTACAATATTATCAATAGCAGCACGGATGGTTCGACCTGTATAGAGCACATCATCCACCAAGATAACTTCGCGGTCTGTCACAACGACAGAAACCAAAGAAGTATCTTCTCCACTTTTAACATCATCACGGAAAGGTTTAGTATCCAATTCCACAACAGGAACTGAAAGATTTTCTAGTTGCTCCAAACGTTCTTGGATTCGGTGGGCGATAAATACACCACGCGTTTTAATACCAGCCAAGACGATTTTATTCAAATCTTTGTTGCGCTCGATAATCTCATAAGTAATACGCGTAATCGCTCGTTTGACAGTCAATTCGTCTACAACTTCTTTTGCCTTCATGACAAACCTCCAAAAAGAAAAGTCTCCTTAAACAAGGAGACTTGAAATGTATAGCCAAGCGAGCCCTACTGCAAACAGTATAGACTTCACCCTACTACTTAATCGTTCTCCTTGCCTGCCTCACGGGACAGGTTTAAAGGAATATTTAGTTATCAAATACTATAGCACAAAGCATGCTTAAAATCAAGCAAAAACTTTTGAAACCCCATCTTATAAATTGCTTATAAATTGCTAAAGTCATATAACTGTGGGTACTGGTCACACTCTGGATTTTTAGGATGACAAATAGCTCTTCCAAAATAAATCATGGCCTGATGGGCAGCTAACCAATGCTCCGGTGGCAAGATATCCATGACCCGCTTTTCCACCTCAAGCGGTGTCGCTGATTTTTTGACAATATCGTGGTGTTTGCAAATACGCTCTACATGAGTATCCACTGCAAAGGCTGGAATCCCAAAACCAACACTCATGACAACATTGGCTGTCTTGCGACCAACACCTGCCAAACTCTCCAATTCCTCACGTGTTTGAGGAACTTGACCGTCAAAATCGTCTAGTAACTGTTGGGCACATTTTTTAAGGAATTTAGCCTTATTCCGATACAATCCCAGGCGAGAAATGTGTGAAGCAATTTCACTCTCTGTCGCTACAGACATGGCTTGTGGCGTTGGAAAGGCAGCAAAGAGACCTGGTGTAGCCTTATTTACCGCTGCATCCGTTGTCTGAGCTGACAACATGACCGCAACTAGTAGTTCAAAATGATTGGTAAAATCAAGACTGGGCTTGGCATCTGGAAACAGAGCAATTATTTCTTCCAGCACTTTTCGTGCTCGTTTTTTTGACAAGACCATTATTCGTCTCCGTCAAATAGTCCTTGTAAGCCAGCAAAAGGACTGTTTTCTTCTTTCTTAACTGCCTGTTGGGCTTGGTATTCTTCTTCTGTCATGATTTGCCAGTCATTTCCTGAAACAAATCCTTGACCAGCCTCTTCTTCAGCCGTCAAGACCTTGATAGGAATGTTGAGAAGGATATTATCTGACACGCTCTCAGCAAGATCAAGTTCTCCATTTTCGATAGGCAAGACCAAATCATCATCTAGAACTTCTTGATCTAGCTGGTTAGTTGCGCCTTCCATGAAAACTTCCGTTACTGGATAAGATTCAACTAACTCAACTGGCTCCATACTGCGACTTGAAGCAAGAACAATGGTATAAGATAGTTGATAATCTAAGAAATACATACGGTCTTCATACTGTACTTTCCCAACAGCAAGGATATCTTTTACATCTAAAATTTCTTGATTACGTGCACGCAGGTCTGCGGCTAGATCTAACGTTTGTTCAAAATGCAAGCCTTCAGACTGCTTACGAATTTCTTGAATATTTAATTTCATACTTCCTCCATAAAGATTTACTCTCTTGATTATACCATGAAAAGGCTACAAATCAGCACATCAAACTTTGTAATTAAAATTCGATGTTTTAACATATTTACTATTATATTTTTGTTTGTTAATGCTATACTATAGGCAATAATACATCAGAGCAAGGAGGATGCTCACATGGAAGACAAAGAACTCATTACCAATGCAACCCAACTCCTATCCGAGTTAAATAAAAGTCTCCAAAGCTGCAAACAGGGTAGGGCAGATGATATTCGATTACAAGAGCTGCTAAATACTACTCTGTAAGAGCTCACAAAAGCGGAAAAGTTGAACAACAGTATCTTAATTGACCTTGAGAAATTTTACCAACGTACCAGTCTTCTAATAGGTCTTGGTACCCTAAAACTAAACGATCAAGCACGCATTGCTTGGCGAAACTACGACAAATTCCATTACGATCATGTCAAACACGTCCTGACTCTCTATGGACCTGTTTTCGGATTTTAGAGATTAGAATTGTCAGTTTTCTATTGACAAAATTTCCTTAAAGGTATAGGATAAAGATACTAATACTCGGAGGTAAGGGAGACATGAACAACTAAGTCTATCAAATAAAGAACCTTTATTTAGTAGATCTTGTTTTTGTCTCTTTTTGTGTGCTCTTTTATGCTCTTCTTCTGGCATTTTATACTCAATGAAAATCAAAGTGAAAACTAGGAAGCTAGCCGTAAGCTGTACTTGAGTACGGTAAGGCGACGCTGACGTGGTTTGAAGAGATTTTCGAAGAGTATTAATAGAGTTTTTTGACATAAACTGTGGCTCTACTAGGTAAAGTAGAGCTTTTTGTTATGCACTATTGATATTCTAGAAAGGGCAATCATATGATAAAAATCAATCACCTGACCATCACACAAAACAAAGATTTACGAGACCTTGTAGCCGACTTAAGCATGACCATCCAAGATGGGGAAAAGGTAGCTATTATTGGCGAAGAAGGAAATGGCAAATCAACCTTACTTAAAATTTTAATTGGGGAAGTTTTGTCTGATTTCACTATCAAGGGAGACATCCAGTCTGACTATCAGTCACTGGCCTGTATTCCTCAAAAAGTCCCTGAGGACTTGAAAAAGAGAAGTCTACACGACTACTTCTTTTTGGATTTTGCTGATTTAGACTACAGTATCCTCTATCGTTTGGCTGAGGAGTTACACTTTGATAGCAACCGTTTCGCTAGCGTTCAAGAGATTGGAAGCCTTTCGGGGGGCGAAGCTTTGAAAATTCAGCTCATCCATGAGTTAGCCAAACCCTTTGAGATTCTATTTTTAGATGAACCTTCAAATGACCTAGACCTTGAGACGGTTGATTGGCTAAAAAGTCAGATTCGAAAGATTCGGCAAACCGTTATTTTCATTTCCCATGATGAAGACTTTCTTTCTGAAACGGCTGATACTATTGTCCACTTGCGACTGGTCAAGCACCGTAAAGAAGCGGAAACGCTAGTAGAGCATTTAGACTATGATAGCTATAGCGACCAGAGAAAGGCTAATTTTATAAAACAAAGCCAACAAGCTGCTAACGACCAACGAGCCTACGATAAAACCATGGAAAAACATCGGCGAGTCAAGCAAAATGTAGAAACTGCGCTTCGAGCTACCAAAGACAGTACTGCTGGGCGCCTATTAGCTAAAAAGATGAAAAATGTTCTCTCTCAAGAAAAACGCATTGAAAAGACAGCTAAGTCCATGACCCAAAAACCACTTGAAGAAGAACACATTCAACTTTTCTTCTCAGATATACAGCCATTACCTGCTTCTAAAGTCTTAATCCAGCTGGAAAAAGAAAATTTATCCATTGACGACCGAGTTTTGGCTCGAGAACTACAACTAACTGTCCGTGGCCAAGAAAAAATCGGTATCATCGGCCAAAATGGTGTTGGTAAATCAACTCTGTTAGCCAAGTTACAGCAACTTCTTAATGATAAAAGAGAAATTTCGCTTGGTTATATGCCACAAGATTACCATAAGAAACTGCAATTAGATTTATCTCCAGTAGCCTATCTCAGCAAAGCTGGGGAAAAAGAGGAACTACAGAAAATCCAATCCTACTTAGCCAGCCTCAATTTCAGTTACCCAGAAATGCAGCATCAAATCCGCTCCTTATCTGGCGGACAACAGGGAAAACTCCTGCTTTTGGATTTAGTCTTACGCAAACCAAACTTTCTCCTACTGGATGAACCCACACGAAACTTTTCTCCAACTTCTCAACCCCAAATCAGAAAACTCTTTGCAACCTATCCAAGCGGTCTCATTACTGTTTCGCATGACCGTCGTTTCTTAAAAGAAGTCTGTTCGACCATCTATCGATTGACAGAACATGGTTTGGAAGTAGTTAATTTAGAAGATTTATAAATTTGCAACATAGCAAAAATCCAGAGACGACCTCTGGATTCTTTTTTACATATGTTTTAAACGTTCAATCCGTTCTGAGATAGGTGGGTGGGTATAAAAGAGTTTTTGGAACCCTCCCCCTTTCTTTGGATCATTGATATAAAGTGCACTGCTGGCATCATCGACAGGACGACTCATCGGTTTACTGTTGTCTAACTTGCGTAGAGCATTAATCATCCCTTGAGGATTGCGCGTCAACTCGACACTGGAAGCATCCGCTAGGAATTCCCTCTGACGAGAAATAGCTAGTTGCACCAAGGTTGCAGCGAGAGGTGCCAGCACAATAGCTAGTAGAGAAACCACGAGCATAATGATTTCAAGACCATTTCCATCTCTATCATCGTCACTTCGTCTGCGACCTGCTCCACCCCACCACATCATACGACCTGCCATACTAGAAAGCATGGTGATAGCACTAGCAAGGGCGACAGCAATAGTCGAAATACGGATATCGTAATTACGAATATGACTGACTTCATGTCCCATAACAGCTTCTAGTTCTTCACGATTCATGATAGCTAGGAGACCTGACGTCGCAGCAACCGCCGCATTTTGAGGGTTAGAACCTGTCGCAAAGGCATTTAAGGCTGGATCATCAATGATGAAAACACGTGGCATAGGAATCTGAGCCACCATAGCCATATCTTCTACTACATGGTAGAGGTCTGGTGCCGTTTGTTCATCCACCTCACGCGCTCCATTCATGGACATGACAATCTCTGTTGATTGAAAAATCATAGACATGGCATAGATAAATCCGATAATCAGTGCAATAACCAAACCGCCAAGCCCAGATCGCATGAAGAGGTAACCAACTGCATAGCCAACCAGAGCTAAGAGTAGGAAAAATACCAGCAACAAAATCCAGGTTCTTCGTTTATTGCTTGCAATTTGATCAAACAACATCTTAGTCACCTAAACCGCTAAAATCAACTTTAGGAACTGCCTTTTCCTCTTCTGGTGTTTGAAGGAAATCTGCTGCTTTAAATCCAAACATTCCAGCGATAATATTGCTTGGGAAAGTTTCTAATTTTACATTGTAGTTGCTGACAACACTGTTGTAGAGTTGACGAGAGTAAGAAATTTTATTTTCTGTGTTTGTCAACTCCTCTTGCAATTTAACAAAGTTTGCACTAGCTTTCAAATCTGGATAGCTTTCTGCAACTGCAAAAATACCTGAAACCTGACGAGTAAGGGCATCACTAGCTTTCATAGCTTCTGCTGGTGAAGTCGCTGCCGCCACTTGGTTACGTAGTTCTGCCACCTTTTCAAGGGTAGAACCTTCATATTTTGCATAACCTTTTACAGTTTCAATCAAGTTTGGCAAGAGGTCATTTCGACGTTTCAACTGAACATCAATCTGGCTCCAAGCCTCCTTGGTTTGCATACGATTCTTAACCAAACCGTTATAGCTAACAATCACAAAAATAACAATAAGAGCTAAAACTCCAAGAATAATCCAAGTCATTATATAAGTCCTTTCTGCTTTTAGATTAGTACCAGTATATCAAATTTTTAATGATTGTGGTAAAATAAGATGATACTAAAGAAGGAAAAAACTATGAAACCAGAAACATTTTACAACTTGCTTGCCGAGCAAAATCTTTCACTTTCGGACCAGCAAAAAAAACAATTTGAACGCTATTTTGAACTCTTGGTCGAGTGGAATGAGAAGATTAATTTGACGGCTATTACAGATAAGGAAGAAGTCTATCTGAAACACTTTTACGATTCGATTGCACCCATTCTGCAAGGCTTAATTTCAAATGAAACTATCAAACTTCTTGATATTGGAGCCGGGGCAGGATTTCCTAGTCTACCTATGAAAATCCTCTATCCTCAGCTAAATGTAACTATCATTGATTCTCTCAACAAGCGCATCAACTTCCTCAAACTTTTGGCTCAGGAACTGGATTTAGACGATGTTCATTTCTACCATGGACGTGCCGAAGATTTTGCCCAAGACAAAAACTTCCGTGCTCAGTATGATTTTGTAACGGCTCGTGCGGTTGCCCGTATGCAAGTCCTATCTGAATTAACTATTCCCTACCTTAAAGTTGGCGGAAAACTATTGGCACTCAAGGCTAGCAATGCTCCTGAGGAATTATTAGAAGCTAAGAATGCCCTCAACCTCCTTTTTAGTAAAGTAGAAGACAATCTCAGCTACGCCCTACCAAATGGAGATCCACGTTACATCACAGTGGTAGAAAAGAAAAAAGAAACACCAAATAAATATCCAAGAAAGGCTGGCATGCCCAACAAACGCCCGCTTTAAATTTTTTAGTAAAAAATGTTTACAAAGTTCGGAATTTCTGCTATACTATCACAAGCAAAGGTTTTTAATGTCATCCCGTGAGGTGACGAAGACGCAGAAATACTTGAAACTCTTTAAAGTCTAGATTTTAGAGAAGTCTTACTCTGAGGGCCTATTGCTGTAAAATAATGGGCTCTTTTTTGATGCCCAAAAGTGAGGTTTATATGAAACAAGAATCAACTGTTGATTTGTTACTAGACGTTGACCAACGTCCTTCGGCTGGAAAAGGAATTCTCCTTAGTTTCCAACACGTTTTCGCCATGTTCGGTGCGACCATCTTGGTACCCTTGATTTTGGGAATGCCTGTATCTGTTGCCCTTTTTGCTTCAGGTGTCGGGACACTCATCTATATGATTTCAACTGGATTTAAAGTTCCAGTTTATCTAGGTTCTTCTTTTGCCTTTATCACAGCAATGTCACTGGCTATGAAAGAAATGGGTGGTGATGTATCTGCTGCTCAAACAGGAGTTATCTTGACTGGTTTGGTCTATGTCCTTGTGGCTGCAGGTGTTCGTTTTGCAGGTACAAAATGGATTGATAAACTCTTGCCACCAATCATCATCGGACCTATGATTATCGTTATCGGTCTGGGACTTGCAGGTTCAGCTGTTACCAATGCTGGTCTTGTAGCTGACGGGAATTGGAAAAATGCTCTTGTAGCAGTTGTTACTTTCTTGATTGCTGCCTTTATCAATACAAAAGGAAAAGGCTTCCTACGAATCATTCCATTCCTCTTTGCCATTATCGGTGGTTACCTCTTCGCACTAACACTTGGCTTGGTTGACTTTACACCAGTTCTTAAAGCCAACTGGTTCGAGATTCCTGGTTTCTACTTGCCATTTAATACAGGCGGTGCCTTTAAAGAATACAATCTTTACTTCGGTCCAGAAACCATCGCTATCTTGCCAATCGCTATCGTAACAATTTCTGAACATATCGGAGACCATACTGTTTTGGGTCAAATCTGTGGCCGTCAATTCTTGAAAGAACCAGGTCTTCACCGTACTCTTCTTGGTGACGGTATCGCAACTTCAGTTTCTGCCTTCCTTGGTGGACCAGCCAATACAACTTATGGAGAAAATACAGGGGTTATCGGTATGACTCGTATCGCTTCTGTCTCAGTTATCCGTAACGCTGCCTTCATCGCGATTGCCCTTAGCTTCCTTGGTAAATTCACTGCCTTGATTTCAACCATTCCAAATGCTGTACTTGGTGGTATGTCAATCCTTCTCTACGGAGTTATCGCAAGTAATGGTTTGAAAGTCTTGATCAAAGAACGTGTAGACTTCAGTCAAATGCGTAACCTAATCATCGCAAGTGCTATGTTGGTACTTGGACTTGGAGGAGCTATCCTTAAACTTGGTCCAGTTACCCTTTCAGGTACTGCCCTATCAGCCATGACAGGAATCATCTTGAACTTGATCTTACCATACGAAAATAAAGATTAAGAGTCTAAACACATCAAAAAACGAGCATTTCCAATTACGGAAGTGCTCATTTTTCTTCTTTCTAAAAAAGGAAAGCCCTGTGGCCTTCCCTTGTCTTACTTGCGTTTTTTCTTCGCTTTCTTCATTTTGTTAGCCATGCGTTTCATGGACTGTTTCATAGCAAATTCACCGATTTTACCTTTGAGTCCGCCACCAAACAGCTGGCTCATATCTGGCATTCCTGCTCCTCCGAGAGCTGACAGGTCAGGCATACCGCCTTGTCCCATCATTCCTTCAAGGGCAGACATATCCATTCCTCCCATATTTGGCATATTTTTAGGAAGGTTGTTTGGATTGATTCCCATTTGCTTCATCATTTTGTTCATATCTCCAGACATGACACCTTGCATGAGCTGTTTAGCCTGGTTAAAGTCCTTGATAAATTTATTGACTTCGACAAAGGTATTTCCAGAACCAGCTGCGATACGACGGCGACGGCTCGGATTTAACAAATCTGGATTTTCACGTTCTTCAGGTGTCATTGAAGACACAATGGCACGTTTGCGAGCAATCTGGCGTTCATCCACCTTCATGTTTTGAAGTGCTGGATTATTGGCCATACCTGGAATCATCTTGAGCAAGTCTTCCATCGGCCCCATGTTTTGCACCTGATCCAACTGATCAATGAAATCATTGAAATCAAAGGTGTTTTCACGCATCTTCTCAGCCATTTCAAGGGCTTTTTGCTCATCGTATTCCTGAGAAGCTTTCTCAATCAAAGTGAGCATATCTCCCATGCCAAGGATACGGCTTGACATACGGTCTGGGTGGAAGGTCTCAATGTCCGTAATCTTTTCACCTGTACCAGTGAACTTGATTGGTTTGCCAGTAATGTGTCGAACAGATAGGGCAGCACCACCACGAGTATCGCCATCAATCTTGGTAAGAATAACACCAGTCACTTCCAACTGAGCATTGAACTCACGCGCAACATTGGCCGCTTCCTGACCAATCATGGCATCAACGACAAGCAGAATTTCGTTTGGTTGAGCCAATGCTTTCACGTCACGAAGCTCATTCATCAAAAGCTCATCAATCTGCAAACGCCCTGCTGTATCAATCAAAACATAGTCGTTGTGATTGGCTTGGGCTTGTTCCAAACCTTGACGAACAATCTCAACAGCTGGTACCTCTGTACCAAGAGCGAAAACCGGCACATCAATCTGTTGCCCCAGTGTCTTCAGCTGGTCAATAGCCGCAGGACGGTAAATATCCGCCGCAATCATCAAAGGACGGGCATTTTCTTCTTTTTTGAGTTTGTTGGCCAATTTACCTGCAAAAGTTGTTTTACCAGCCCCCTGCAAACCAACCATCATGATGATTGTAGGAATCTTAGGTGACTTGATAATCTCAGCCGTATCAGAACCTAAAACAGTTGTCAGTTCCTCATCAACGATTTTAATAATTTGTTGCGCAGGATTTAGGGTATCAATGACCTCATGCCCGACTGCACGCTCACGAACTTTCTTGATAAAGTCCTTTACAACAGGCAAGGCAACGTCGGCCTCAAGCAAGGCCAAGCGAATTTCTTTGGTTGCCTCTTGGACATCAGCTTCAGAGATTTTTCCTTTTTTACGTAGATTTTTAAAGACGTTCTGCAAACGTTCTGTTAAACTTTCAAATGCCATTTTTCTTCCTCTTATTCTCTATTATCAATGCTTGTTAAAATTTCTATCTGCTCCTGCAGAAAGTTATCCTTGGGATAACGCTCCAAAATCTGATCAAAAATTTGACTGCGAACAATGTAGTCCGAGTACATGTGCAATTTCATCTCATAATCTTCCAGAATCTTTTCTGTCCGCTTGATATTATCATAGACAGCCTGACGACTGACACCAAACTCCTCGGCAATCTCAGCAAGGCTGTAATCATCAGCGTAGTAGAGCTCGATATAATTCATTTGCTTATCTGTCAAAAGCGCCGCATAAAATTCAAAGAGCGCATTCATACGATTGGTTTTTTCGATTTCCATAACTTTTATTATACCAAAAAATAGCCTAATCTACCACATTAGCAGGCTAATCCGAGAAGATAGCCAGGTAAATTTGAAAAAAACAAGAGACTAGCCCCAAGTAATTTCCAATTGATAGCGGGCAAAGGGATGTCCCTCTTGATTTTGTAGTTGATAATCTAGTTCAATCTTTTGCCCATCAACTTGATAATGGCTCGTTTGGATGATAAACTCCTGCATGCCCATAGGTGTCGGAATATAGGCTAAACTATCGCTATCCTTTAGAAAGCGCATAATGGTCTTGGGATTTGAAAAACGGCTCATCACCAGTTCTTGACCATGAAATTTAATAACCACTTTTTCCTTTTCTTCATTATAGAAAAGCAGGTAGCTATAATCTCCTTTTTCATGCACTTCCACATCATAAAGCTGGTCAATCACTTCCAACTGCTCATCAAACTGAATCCTATTTCGCATCCGAATCTTCACATCAAGTCCTCTTTCTTCTCTCTTGTCCTACTATTTTACCAAAAAGAGCAGGATTTTGCTATAATGGTCATATGAACGAAAAAGTATTCCGTGACCCAGTTCACAACTACATCCATGTCAATAATCAAATCATCTATGACTTGATTAATACAAAAGAATTTCAGCGTTTGCGCCGGATCAAGCAACTGGGAACTTCCAGTTATACCTTCCACGGTGGGGAGCACAGCCGCTTCTCTCACTGTCTAGGTGTCTATGAAATTGCACGACGTATCACGGAGATTTTTGAAGAAAAATATCCTGAAGAATGGAATCCTGCCGAGTCTCTCCTCACCATGACCGCTGCTCTCCTACACGACCTTGGACATGGTGCCTACTCCCATACTTTTGAACATCTCTTTGACACAGATCACGAAGCCATTACTCAGGAAATCATCCAAAGCTCTGAGACAGAGATTCACCAAGTCCTGCTACAAGTGGCGCCAGATTTCCCAGAAAAGGTAGCCAGTATCATCGACCATACCTATCCTAACAAGCAGGTCGTACAACTCATTTCTAGTCAGATTGATGCAGACCGCATGGACTATCTCTTGCGCGACTCCTATTTTACAGGAGCTTCCTATGGGGAATTTGACCTGACTCGGATCCTCCGAGTCATTCGTCCTGTCGAAAATGGTATCGCCTTTCAGCGCAATGGCATGCATGCCATCGAAGACTACGTCCTCAGCCGTTACCAGATGTATATGCAGGTTTATTTCCACCCAGCAACACGTGCCATGGAAGTTCTCCTTCAGAATCTTCTCAAACGGGCTAAGGAACTTTATCCAGAAGACAAGGACTTCTTTGCCCGAACTTCTCCACATCTCCTGCCATTCTTTGAAAAAAATGTGACCTTGTCTGATTATCTGGCTCTGGATGATGGTGTGATGAATACCTACTTCCAACTCTGGATGACCAGTCCTGACAAGATTTTAGCAGACTTATCACAGCGCTTTGTCAACCGCAAGGTCTTTAAATCCATTACCTTTTCACAAGAGGATCAATTCCAACTCGCCAGCATGAGAAAATTGGTCGAGGACATTGGCTTTGATCCCGACTACTATACTGCCATTCATAAGAACTTTGACCTCCCTTATGATATCTATCGTCCCGAATCTGAAAATCCACGAACACAGATTGAGATTTTACAAAAAAATGGAGAACTGGCCGAACTCTCTAGCCTGTCTCCTATCGTCCAATCTCTTGCTGGCAGTCGCCACGGAGATAATCGTTTCTATTTTCCAAAAGAAATGTTGGATCAAAACAGCATCTTCGCAAGCATCACCCAGCAATTTTTACACTTGATTGAGAACGATCATTTTACACCAAATAAAAACTAGAAGAGGAAATTTATGAGTATTAAACTAATCGCCGTCGATATCGACGGAACCCTAGTCAATAGCCAAAAGGAAATCACTCCTGAAGTCTTTTCTGCCATCCAAGATGCCAAAGAAGCTGGTGTCAAAGTCGTGATTGCAACTGGCCGCCCTATTGCAGGTGTTGCCAAACTTCTCGACGACTTGCAGTTGAGAGACGAGGGTGACTATGTTGTGACTTTCAATGGTGCCCTTGTCCAAGAAACCGCTACAGGACATGAGATTATCAGCGAATCCTTGACTTATGAGGATTATCTAGATATGGAATTCCTCAGTCGTAAGCTTGGTGTTCACATGCACGCCATTACCAAGGATGGAATCTACACTGCAAATCGCAATATCGGAAAATATACAGTGCACGAATCAACCCTCGTCAGCATGCCCATCTTCTACCGCACACCTGAAGAAATGGCTAACAAGGAAATCGTCAAATGTATGTTCATCGATGAGCCTGAGATTCTCGATGCTGCGATTGAAAAGATACCAGCCGAATTTTATGAGCGCTACTCCATCAACAAATCTGCTCCTTTCTACCTCGAACTCCTTAAAAAGAATGTGGACAAAGGTTCAGCCATCACTCACTTAGCTGAAAAACTCGGATTGACCAAAGATGAAACCATGGCTATCGGTGACGAAGAAAATGACCGTGCCATGCTGGAAGTCGTTGGCAACCCAGTTGTCATGGAAAACGGAAATCCAGAAATCAAAAAAATCGCCAAATACATAACTAAATCTAACGATGAATCCGGCGTTGCCCATGCCATCCGTACATGGGTACTGTAAAAGGGTATGAATAGACGAAAACCGCTCAGCTGAGCGGTTTTTTCCAAATCAAGAATTTTCTATACCATCATTTTTTTAAATGATCAAGGCAGGTAACTCACTATGAAATAAGCTAAATTACCAATCACTTGATGATCCACCAGCATCAAAACCACCACCTGACCAATCACTTGATGATCCACCAGCATCAAAACCACCACCTGACCAATCATCACTCGACCAAGGCGATGAGGAATCACTACTACTCTCATTATGATACTCATCTGAATTTTTAATATGGTAAGCTGTTAATGCTTTTTGTGACCAAGAACCATCATTTATAAAATCTTTATCATCAGGGTATAATTTATCCTTACCATAATAGAATTTATTAGATCTCCGTTTCCTACCCGAAACCCTACCTTCTGTAAGAAAAAGTACCACAAAAGAAATCATAAAAATTACACCGAAATGATCAAGAATTTCTACTACTAGTTCCCATATAGCTTTAGGGACTTCATAAAAATAATTTCTCTCTACTACAGGTGCATCAGCTAAGTCATAATCTTGATTGGATATGTTTTGGATTATATCAATCACAGCTCCATCATAGTCTTTGGCTCGCATCTTATCACGAGAGGCATCTAAGATTTCCCTAGCTTTTGTATCAGTCAATATAGTAGCTAGGTTATTAGAAGTCTCAATACGAAACTTTCTATCTTTTATAGCAATCAATAATAATGCACCCTTATTTGAATCCGAATAGCCAATTTTCCAAGATCTGGCAATCGTATTGGCTGACTTTTCTAAAGATTCACCATTTAAACTCTCAACAATATAAATACCAATTTGAGTATCCGATTTACCATTTAATTCTATTAGTTTATCTGAAACAACCTCTGATAAATAATGGTTTGGATCATAAATACCATTAGAAGGCCTATCTGGTATCACTAGATCTGCGTGAGTTGGTCCAATGAAAAATAACAGGATTGTAAAAAAAGACATTAAGATTAAAACTATTTTTTTCATCATAAAAGTCGGACCTTCTTTCTTTTAAAAATTTGCAATTTCAATAAGAATGAGAATAAATGATATTCTTTTTAAAATAGAATACTTCGATAAAGTCATCTTTCTATCAATCTATTGTATATGGTAGTTTCATTATAAGTTATTTATCTCACTTAATCAACGTAAAATATAGGAAAATTTGTTCTAAGTTTTTATTAAAACTATTATCTCTTAGTAATGAATACTAGCTTCGAACCTGACCATTAAATCAAGCTTTCTCCATCGTTTTCATACTGGAATGAAGATAGATGCAATTGGCACTATGGCAAGTAATAACTGTGCTAGAAGGTTATTAAGACCACGGGTAAAGAGATTAATTCCATACATTAAGAACCATAAGAACAAACTAACATTCAAAAAGTTCTGCTTGAAGCACCTCACCAATCCTTAGCGATTGGTTGCTTTTTATTGTAAAACTAACTGATTTCATAATAAACTGCTTTCTTACTATCTTAACTATATAGGGAGATTTTTTCTAGTTCGAATTAGAGAAAACTTTTCTGCCTCGATTGGTAAAGAACAGTAATACAAATGTCCATACCTACTTTCAACTAAATTCTCCTCCTTCCATAGTCCATTTCTATTTAAAAATTCTATATCGTCGGAAACAATCGTTACCCATGAATTTGGTTTATCTAAATTATCATCACTTCGTTGAAAAATATCCCATTTTTGTTCATTAAACCAAATATAATCTATAATTTTATATTTTTTTTCAACCTGTTTCTCTGTCAAATATTTTCTATATTGTTTCAACTCTGAATCAAATAATTTATAACCATTATTCTCTGATAAAGGATCATAGGAAATCAAATAATATCCTGTACTATCACAATCAAAGTATTGATGTTCAATTCCATCAACCACTATGTATAATTTATCCATCATCCCTCCACGTAATACATTTTACCATAGTTACAACTACAAACTATCAGGGCTTACGTCACTCATTTCCTGACTCCGTCTGTTCTATATTTTGTTCATTCTCCCGTTTCTCATTGAAATCTTTAAATGTTTTATCAATGACCCTCTTAACTCCATTCCAGAAATATGGTAAGGGTAATTTTGACTCTCCTTACTTGAAGTTTGACTTTGTGTACTTTCTTCAGTTGAAGAGGTCTCGTTCAAATCTGATGTTGTCGTAGTAGATGTAGGTTCAGAATTTGAACTTTTCTTTGACTTAGGAATGTAGTTACTATCAATTTTAGGTATATTTTTAATTTCCTCAATAGTAGGAATTTTAGGATTTTCTTTAACAGGTCTATACAACATCGAAAATGTGAAGAATAAGGCTAACACCGATGCGATAAACGGAAATATCTTTTTATCTGATTCATCTGAGGGAACCTTAACTACACTGGTACTAAGTGCCTTCCATTCAGGGTGTACTTCTTCGATGGCTTTTTTCTCTTGCCAAAGCGGAACGAGAAAGAATTGGTTGAAAGGTACAACTGTAGCCATAGCTGTCGCTCCTAATGGAATAAACCTATTGGAATTTACAATAAGCACGATACTTAGTATAGATAATAATACGAATAGAACTATTACTAATACTAGTCGCATTTTATATTCTTTTTTAATCTGGAGATATCTTTCTTTGGATAGCTTTTCTTGATCTTGATTGGGATGATTTGAGTCTTCCGATATGTTTTCCTTATCTGAAAAAATGTCATCATCAGGTAATTCTACTTTCAAACTCATATCCGAATTCTGCAATACCTTCTGAACCGCTGCAAGAAAGGCTAGTCCATTATCAGATGGAGAATATTGGAAGGTAATATGGATGACTTTTTTGTCAAACTTATCACCGTATCGTTCTACATACTGCTTACTTTCGAGGAAGTGAATATAATTATTAATTTTTTCTTGCAGAATTTCAAGATGGACTGCTTCTATCTCTTCCTCCCAGCCAACTGGATCCACCAGAAGAAGCTCTAAATGACTATCAACTATACCAATTGCATTAAGTTCGCTAGGTTCCAGTTCTGAAACAATGGCCTGGGTGACAATTTGTCTAAATTCCTCTGCTGTGAAAAGACAACGGCTATTTTCAGGATTTTTCAAAATAAAGGAAGGATGATCTTCGATGAAGAGCTTATCGGATTCATCTTGTGTATACTGTTTTTTAGATTTCCAAAAACCATAATCTGCATAATTCATCAACTCTTTACCAGTATGTTCTCCAGACATATAACTATCTGCAGCTTCTTTAGGGATTTCTTGAACTACTTCTGGCATGGTAATATTAAAAGTTGGATAACGCAAGAAATACTTATCACCATCTTGACAGATTTCCAACATATCTTTTTGACTAGTATAAATCGACTTCATTTTTAATATCTATTAGCTCCTTGTGTTTTTTAAATATTTCATTCCATACCATTCTTCCACTGATTTTCCTTCCCATTCGCGGTATTCTTCGGGATATTTCCATTTATAGTAAGCTTGAAGAAAATAAGGAAACATGAGGTAAATTTCAAAAGCAACAACTAAAATATTAAGAATCAGTATTGAAGACAAAATACCGAGTCCTCCAATCAAATTATTACTATTCTCCATCGAACTTGAGAAAAAAACACGAATGACTAGCCAAATTGCTACAACCAAACCACCATACTTGCCAATTATGCTAAACATCTTGCCGAAGAATCTATCACTAAAACTTTTCTTTAGAGTTGTCCCATATAACAACATTCCTAATGACTCACACCTAGAAAGAATCATTGAAATAATTATTAATAATATCAATCCTACAAAAGTGAATATTCCCCAAAATCCAGCTACTGCATAAATTAAGTTTAGAGAAAAAAGATTGAGTTCAACAACTAGCCAGATAATAAAGGTAACCATAAAATGGAATTGGCCCCTATAAATCAAAATAAACTGCTGATTGTATCGCTTCCCTAGTATAATCAATAAAATCCATATTGCAAGTGCTATCCAAAATACCCAGTACGGAAGAAAATTAATGTCGGGTAAAGGGACTGTTAAATCTCTAGAATCAGAATGGTAAAATAAATAATCATTTAAAGCTACAATCAACCAATTGGGACCAATTATAAATAGGAAAGTCAGAATTACCAGCCAAACATATGATTTTTTGTTCCTCTAAATTGCTCTTTTTTTAAAGCATCTTGGTAATTGTCCCGAGCAAATTTCCCTGAGACGCCATCATCTAATAAATTTAAACTCTCCTCAAAACTTGCTTTAAAAATTGATTTCTTCATACTTTTCACCCAAAAACTATTCTAATATCTCCTTGTGTTTTTTTAAATATTTTTTTCCATACCACTCTTCTACAGTTTTCCCTTCCCACTCGCGGTATTCTTCAGGGTATTTCCACTTGTAATAGCCTTCTAAAAAGAAAGGAAACTCCATGAATACAATCATGGCGATTAAAGCAATATTTAACAGAACCCAACATATAAAGAGACCAAAACCAGTTATGGAAGATGAAAAATTAATAGAAAAGCCTTTTAATATATAATTAATAATCACGGCTAAGCCCAATACACCTGATCCATAAATAGCAAGGCCTTTAGCAATTTTATCGAGTAAGGTAGGTGACTTAACTTCTCCATACATTCGTTTTTTCAAACTTCTAAGCTCCGTTCTTAACATTACATAAGCCAAGAATGCTAGAAGTCCAAAAAATACCAAGATCCCCCATGTTGTTAATATAGGTAACGTAATTGTTATGGCCAGCAAATTAAATTCAAACATAAACCATATCATAACGGTTACAATATGAAAGCGATAACGATAAGGAAGAATAAACGTCCGTTTAAAGAATTTACCCATTGATACCAATAACAACCAAATTAACAAGCAAATTAAATAAAGCTCGACTGTTAGCAAAGGATACTGAGAAATCGGTAATCTTAAATCTTTAGGATCAGAATCATGTAAGGACATCGCCAAAACGAATAGCATGAAATTTACACCTATCGGAAAAAACAGACTAAGAATAAAAGTTTTAATACCAAACCAAAAAGAAGGTTTCCCTTTCTTAAAGGTTTTTCCAAGTTTATTATAGTATTCTTGTTTCTGATACTGTAAAAACCCATCATCTAATAAATTTAAACTCTCTTCAAAACTTGCTTTAAAAATTGATTTCTTCATACTTTTCACCCAAATCCTGTTTTAATAACTCTTTGTGTTTTTTTAAATATTTCTTCCCATACCATTCTTCTACAGTTTTCCCTTCCCACTCACGATATTCTTCAGGATATTTCCATTTATAGTAGGCTTGAAGGAAATAAGGTAAACCTATGAAAGCAACTACAGCAACCAGAACAACATTACAAAAAATCCATAATAGCAAGAAACCAAATGCCTTTATTGAACTTGACATATCTACTGTAAAGATTCCTAAAATACGCTTTATGATAATACCTGCTCCCAAAATCCCCATACCATAGAGAGAGAGCATTTTTGCAATCTTATTACGGAAAGTATTTCCCGAAACCTCACCATACATGAGTCGTCTTAATCCTCTTAACTCAATATTCCATATCGCATAAGTGACAATCATAATGATTCCATAGATGCCAAGCATTTCCCAAGTTGCCAGATTTGCTAATAGAACATCAAACACGATTAAATCAATTTCCAATAAGAACCAAATCATAAATATAAAAGCATGAAACTGATAGCGATATGGTAAAAGATAGACTCGTTTAATAAACTTTCCGAGTATGACTAAGAATAGCCAAATTAGAAGTAATATCAAAAAAACATTTACCGTTAATGACTCGTGCTTGGCTATTGGAAGAGTTAAAGTGTCACTTTCATGGAACGCCATAGATACAATAAGCAATAGAAAGTTAAAACCAATAGGAAAAATAAGGGCTAAAATAAAACTTTTGATACAGAACCAAAGAGAGGCTCTCCCTTTTTTAAAATAGTTAGCCGTCTTATCATGTTGCTCTTGCTGTAACTTTCGAAGTCCATCATCTTCTAGATTCAAACTCTCTTCAAAACTTGCTTTAAAAATTGATTTCTTTTTCATTTTTTTAACCAAATCCTATTTTAATAACTCCTTGTGTTTTTTTAAATATTTTTTTCCATACCATTCCTCTACAGTCCTACCTTCCCACTGACGATATTCTTCTGGGTATTTCCATTTGTAAAATGCTTGTAAATAACTAGGAAATTCGATGTAAATTAGCATAGCAATCACAGCAATATTTAGGATAATCCATGTTATCAAAAGACCTAATCCTTCCAATAAAGTTGAAAATTTTATGGAAAAACTTTTTATAATAAAGTTTATAATTACTCCAATTCCCAAAAAACTCATTCCATAAATCGCTATCTTATTGGCAATTTTGTTGCGAAGAGAAGAGCCACTTCCATTACCATACATCAGTTTTTTAAGACTTTCAATTTCAAGGCTAAACATAAAATAGGCTAATATAGTAATAAAAACAAAAATAGCAGCAACCATCCAAATAGATAAAGTTGGTAATGACATATCAATCGCTAACAGATTAAATTCAAGACTAAGCCAAATTAGAAATGTGATGACATGAAAATGATTACGATAAGGCAGTATAAAAGCTTTTCTAAAAACTTTACCAATCAATATGATAAATACCCAAATTAAGAAACAGACTAGATATACCTCAGCTGTTAGTAATGGATGTTGATAGATAGGCAATCTTAAATCTTTAGGATCAGAGTTGTGCAAGGATAGCGAGAAAACAAGAATCATAAAGTTTATAATGACAGGACCGATAAGAGTGAAAACAATATTCTGAATATGAAGAACTAGTTTAGACTTTCCTTCCCTATAATATGTTTCTAATTTAGAGAAAACATTTCCTTTCTGATACTGTAAAAAACCATCATCTTCTAGATTAAGACTTTCTTCAAAACTTGCGCTAAAAATAGATCTTTTCTTCATGATTTTCACCCAAATCCTATTTTAATAACTCCTTGTGTTTTTTTAAATATTTCATTCCATACCACTCTTCTAAAGATTTTCCCTCCCACTCGCGGTATTCTTCGGGATATTTCCATTTATAGTAAGCATAAAGGAAATAAGGAAACTCCATAAAAATAAGCATTGTAATTAAACCAATGTTTAACAAAATCCAACATATGAAGAGACCTAAAAGAGTTACGGAATGTGAAAAATTAATAGAGAATGCTTTGAAAATATAATTAACAATCACAGCTAATCCCAATAGACCTGCTCCATAAATAGCAAGGTCTTTAGCAATTTTATCGAGTAAGGTAGGTGACTTAACTTCTCCATACATTAGATTTTTCAAATCTTTAAGTTCTATCCTTAACATCTAATAAATTAAGGCTAAAAGAATACAACCAATAGCAAAAAGCCCTAAAATTGTTAGAAATGGTAATGCTAAACCAATAGCAGAGAGGTCGAACTCTATAACAAACCAAATAAAAAACGTTATGGCATGAAAATGAGTCCTATATGGAAGAATAAAAAATGGTTTGAAAAATTTACCAATTAGAACTAAGAGAAGCCATATAAATAACCCGATTACATAAACATGAGCCGTTAAAAAATTATGATTAGAAATTGGAAAGACTAAATCTTTTGGGTCACTAGTATAAAGCATTGTTGAAAAAGCCAATAATAAGAAATTGAAGCCAATCGGGAAAATAAGTGTCAATATACCGTATAAAACAGCGTTTTTAAAATAGTCAAATACATTCCTTGGAGGTTTGGACATTTTTTTATCTTGTTCCTTCAATTGATACTGTAAAAACCCATCATCTAATAAATTTAAACTTTCTTCAAAACTTGCTTTAAATAAGGATTTTCTTTTCATATTCTATCACCTAAATTTAATTATTTTTACATTCTTTTGAGGACTATCTCATATTCCCGTTCTTTTCCAGGTGCAAATGCAAGGGGTTATGGTTGTTAGAAAAATGAACTTTTTTTACTTTTTTTGATTCTTCTTTACCATAGGCAAAAAGATCTAGTTGGTACGTGCATTTCTTATCAAACTCTCCATTACCTTCTTCCGCTTGTGCAAATTATTGGCTAAATACAAATAGAGAATAAACAAAAGCATCGAGTGGAAAAATAATGGCAAAAAACTAGGATATGACAGATAGACTAGTACAAATACTAGCAGACTGATAAGACTACAACGTATAAAGAATAATATGATAGCCGCATTTTTCTTCGATACTTCTAAGAACTCTAAGTACTCCAAATCTGTAAATAGAGCCGGATACAAATCCAAATCTTTCTTAAAATAGACATCTAGCAATTTTCCGATAAATAAGGAAAGACAAGAGAATAAAATCAAATAAAGAAACTTGTGAGCAGGTATACTAAAGATTGTCAATCCATTCAGAAATCTTATAAATGGAAGAACGAGCAACACCAGTGAAAATATAATGTACTGTTGACTCTTAGAAGTTTTTTCTGGAATTGAAAAATACAATTTCTTTGTCTTTAAGTCACAATAGACTAATTTGTTCTTAAATTCTACTAGATGAACTAGTCCTTTATAATGTTTTCTATTTTCTGTTCAGTTCTTTCTCCAACTGTTTTAAGACAACTAAAATATCGCTTTTATAATCCATGGTCTCATCTACAAATCTTCTTGCTAGACTAAAAAAGCTGACTTCATCCGTCGTTTCTCCTCGTCCTATACATTCAGTCAGCTTGTAAATATCCTGAATGATCCCAGGATATCGTTTCTGGCTCGGATATTCCAAGTTAATCAACTCTTGTAATTGCTTAATATATTGCGTGTATTGGTTCTTCATAATTGAATTCCTTATTAACTTTAATCACTTCGTTTAATTTTTACTATGATTTGACCTAACTTCAACTATCTCATATTCCCGTTCTTCTCCAGGTGCAAATGCAATGTTGACAGTCCCTAGAAATATGAACATTATTAACATCATTAAACAAAGCATGCTAATGTTCTTCAAATATATGAATGCCAGAGCAAATATAAGAGCTAAAGCAAAAACACACAATCTTAAAGCAAGCATTTTGACATAAAAAATCAATGAATTTACTGGTTTTATCTTAAAATAAATAGATTGCTCCAACGATCTATTGAGTAATTTTTCCAAGCTGTTTTTCTTTTTAGAATATAAAAGTTGAAGCAAACTAAAAGATAATAATAGACCAATAACTACTAAAACCAAGCTAGTTACTATCGAAAAATTCACATAAAAGTTGGCAAATAAATCGATATGGTTCATATGAGCCCAGGCATTCACAAAAACTGCCAATCCTGCAGCTAATGACGTTGGAAGGATAAATTTGCTTTCCTTAGCGTTTTTTTCTTCGATTTTAACAAGTTCTTCATCTGAGATAGCATAAACTTTCTGATAAAAATACCAGTTTAGAGGCAAACAGAAATATCCGAAAAAATGTTTAGGAGATCTATCTAATAGATACTGTCTCCCCTGATAATGAAATAATAGGTATCGAAGATTCCCTTTATAATATAATTTTATTTTTTGCATTCTAATCCTTACTAATTTAAGAAAACATGAGTTTTTCCCAAGCTTCGAGGAGTATCTCGATATCGGCGATATCTTATTTTAGTATTTTATCATTTATTTTATATAAGTGATGACTTTCAGTTCCAAATGCAACATTAGAAGCCGATAAATATAAAAAGATGATTGCATTAGCCATTAAACCAAAAAGTAAGTTACCTGAGTAAAAATAATACAAGGACATAAAAAATGCTAGTCCACCAATAACTACTAAAAAGCCTAGCAATTGTTTAAAGTCAATTTTTACTGGTGTGATTTTATAGTATTGTAAATGCCTAAGTTCGCGCCCTAGCACGGAGGCCATCCTTCTTTTCCGAGAATAGTAAAATAATTCAACCAGAACATATGTTAAAAGAAAAGTCATTAAAAAAAGTGCCACTGTCGTAAAACTTGAAAGATTCGTTTCAAAATACTTAGTGATATCAATCTTGTTCACGCGTAACAAATTATATAAAAAGACACTCAGTCCAGCACCGAGAGAAGCTGAAACAGTGAGTTTTGTAGCACGTCCAGTTTTTTCTTTTATTTTACAATACTCATCCGATGTAATGGGATACACATGTTGAAAGAAAAGCCAATTTATAGGTGGAAAAAGATATCCTATCAAATGACATGGTCTTCTATCAAGTAGATAGTATTGATGATTGAATTCAAATACTAAATACCGAAAATTTCCATAAGTAAAGCAAATTTTTTCCATCATTTCTCCTTAATCACAAACAGATCACTTCTACTTAGCCCCTCTGAACTATACCCTAGCAAAGTAGCCTCATATTGATCTCCTAGTCCATTAGCATCATTCAGTTGAATCAACCACTCCTTCATGGTTTTTAATTTTACAATTGATACATAGAAGGTTTGAAATATTCTGTTTGGTGGAGAAAAGAGATTGTATTCATTGTCACTTGCATCTATGTAATAAATTTTGTTTAACTCTGAAGAAAAATTTATTTTTCCTTTAGTCCTAGAGTCAACCGAATAAAAGTTATCAAGTTGTTCTCTAGTTAAGTATTCTTTCAGAATTTCGATATCCTCTATATCATTTATTAAAGTCATCAAGGGGAATTCAAAATCTGTAACACCTCTTTTAACAAAGATAGCAAAATAGAGTTGAGCTAACTCCTTGTTACGAATTTTACAATATTCTAAAATAACCCCTCTTTCATTTAGTGAAATAACAAATTCGTCTTCTCTTTTTTCTAGAATATAAATAATATCCACATTATCATATGCCTGCAACTTGTTATTTATTGAAACAATTTCGACATTTCTGATAAACCTTTTCAAACTTACAATATATTCATTATCAAACATTATCATTTCCTCGAAACAGATTCCATTTTTTTCTTCTATTAGATTGAAACCACAGTATCACAACATTACTTTTCAATAGAATTTAAAAAGTTATCAATGGCTTGGCATTCTAAACTTTTTACTTTAACTCCCTGATCTTTAAAGATTCCTAAAGGTGTTTCGACTATTTTTAAGACTTCAATGTCTTTTCGGCTAATCTCTTTTGCCCATTCTAATTTGTTTATCTGCTTGAATCCCAACTCATCCTTTATTTGATTTTGATTGGCGCTTGGTTTTATTTCAAACCAATCTTTCTCAATATTCCTTCGAATCATCCCACTACTAACATAAAAAGAATGCCCCTTATATTGAATCTCATAATGAATCTTGTATAGATAGTCTAGCTCTTCCATTTTGACTTTTTTTGAAAAGAAATCATCAATTTCTTCTCCCCAAGAATCTACATAATTATTAAATCCCTCATCCTTTGTATCACTAGTCAGAACAATCCAATCATTATTACTAAGACCTTTTGAAACATGATATTTTTTACCCCGATAAATTGCAATCATTATTCACCCCTATTTTGTTACTTTCCAACCCAACCTTATGGAAACGTTCATCAGCTGTCTAGTCTTTTAATAAGCTGTCAATTCTTTTTATCAATAAAGAAAATTGTTCATTTTTTCTTTTCATGTATGAAGCGTCCGAATCAAAAACATAAAAATCCGATAAACCATCTCTTGGGAAAAACATACTTTTGTACATTTTTTGTAGTTGGTTCATCGTTTCAGCTGGTATCTGGGGTTTTCCTATACTTTGTAGGATAAACTGCATTTCCTCAAGGATACCAATGAAATTATTAACATTATTTTTTTCCTTGTAATTTGATAGAAACTCTATTAATTCAGATAACGAATCTGTCAGTTCTTCTTTTAAATTGGTCATCATGCTATTCTCCATAACATTCTTTACTTATTAATAGAAATCTAGTTCACATACGACATCTAAATTTGACTATCTCATAAACTTTCTCAATAGCTTCTTCTTCATTTTTAAAGGAAGCAATTTTAATTAAACTCTGACGCTCTGACACTTCATACACCAGAAATTTATTTGATTTCGAATCCAGAAAATACCCTATTGCGAACTGCTCTAATGCTTTTTTGTTTAGATAGACTGTATGATATTTAAGCTTACTTCGATTACACTCTAAAAAAGTAAGTAACTCTTCTTTTGTCATTGTAGTTTCTCCGTTAGTTTTATGACTTTTTAAGTAAAGAGAATTTTGAGGTTGCTTCCTTCCTTCTTCTCTCTCCATACTTAGGATCAATTATACTAAATAAGCGAATTTGTTCTTCTTGAAGAAGGCTATTATAACGTTCAAAATCTCCATTAGCATTCGTCCATGCATTCTTTGATGCTATTCTAGTAACATATGATTGTAAAAGATCATAAAGTATATCTTCCTTATTAGCAAATTTTTTCTCAGAATTTATTTTGCCACGTTCGACACCAACAATGTAATAGTGATCGCCCTCTAAATAAATAGTACGTCCTTCCGGTAAGAATAGAGATGGTTTTTCTTCTGAAAATAAGTCCGACCGATTCAGATTTGTTTCCCCTATTTTTAATAGTAACT
Organism: Streptococcus mitis; assembly: GCF_047464965.1. Lineage (GTDB taxonomy): Bacteria > Bacillota > Bacilli > Lactobacillales > Streptococcaceae > Streptococcus > Streptococcus mitis_DU. The sequence goes on along the minus strand of NZ_JASHAT010000005.1, from coordinate 31,508 downwards.
CTATTAATTCTTGCTTTAACTGCATTATTTTTACCTCATTCCATTATTCATAAATAATAATTATTTGCTAAACAAGAATAGAATACTGGTCTCACCTGATTTTGTATCGATATATGATATTATTTCCGCAAAAGAGGTATTAAATTTACTAGAGTATGTACTCTTTTCGGAAAATCTACCATATTGTTTTTCTAACCACTTATCCTGTATTCCTTTTATATCTTGTAGTTTATATTCAAACATATTCGAATAATTTATCGGAGCATTTGATTGATAAATACATAACTTTAAAGATTCAAGAATGTTATTTTTAAAATTAAAATCTGCCCAAAATTCTAATCCTTCAATCTTAACGGGGGATTTTAACTTAAATAAATTAGAACTTTCATCTTGTTGAAGATAAACTTTAAAATTATTATTAAATATTTCTTTTGTTAATTGTTTGTTGATAACTGTATTATTTATAATCATTAGAATTCCTAACTATATCCTATTTTTACCTGTTTAAAAAAAGTTTTGACAATCTAGTCACATTATACCACAAAAAGAGAGCGTCTTTCGCCCTCTTTATCACTCCGGTAATTCTACCTTCAAACTCATATCTGTGGGTTGTAACACTTTCTGAACCTCAGCAAGAAAGACCAATCCATTATCAGATGGGGAGTACTGGAATGTGATATGGATGACTTTTTTGTCAAAGCTATCGCCATATCGCTCCACATACTGCTTGCTTTCGAGGAAGTGAATATAATTGTTAATTTTTTCTTGCAGAATTTCAAGATGGACTGCTTCTATCTCTTCCTGCCAGCCGACTGGATCCACCAGAAGAAGCTCTAAATGATTATCAACTATACCAATAGCGTCAAGTTCGCTAGGTTTCAATTTTGAAACGATGGCTTGGGTGGCAATTTGAGTAAATTCTCCAGGAGAAAATATTTTTTTGTTATCAAGTAAATCATTAAAAATTAAATCAGGATTATTTCGTATAAAAATTTTGTCTGACTCTTCCTGTGTATATTGCTTTTTTGATTTCCAAAAACCATATTGCGCATAATTCATCAACTCTTTACCAGTATGTTCTCCCGATATATAGCTATTGGCAGCTTCTTTGGGAATTTCTTGAACCACTTCTGGCATGGTAATATTAAAAGTTGGATAACGTAAAAAATACTTATCCCCCTCTTGACAGATTTCCAACATGTCTTTTTGACTTAAATAAATAGTTTCCATTCTCATCTCCTTTGTCTTTTACCAAATGTCTACTGATTTATTCTTTCTTCAAAATCATTTATCTTCTCTTTCGTACTAACTAAACTTTAGCTAGTTCTCAATGACCTAGAAAGATAAACACATCTTTTACAAGATTCACATATCCTGCCTCAAATTAAATCTTTTTCCTTCCTCGTCCCATAGTGGCGAAGGATAGGGGTGCGAAAAACCAAGTTCATTAGCCAACTGTTCCGCATGAACTGTTCGACTTAGAATCTTAAGGAACTCATCCTTTGCTTCATTCATCGTATCAAACTCCCATGTTTTCCCCACAATATATGAGCGTTCATCCCTACTGTTAATTTGAAATTTGCCATTTTTAAAAAACAAATGTGTTGCCCAAGGTTGACTGCTATCTTCATCAAACAAGACATAAGACAAGCTTTCAAAACCTCTTTCTTTAATCTCCTTTTCCACTATATTTTTCAAAGATTCAATATCGATATCTAGTTTATCCCATAATGGAGAGGAATATTCAGAAACTTCTCCATTTTCAACGGAAGTTTTATTTTGAAAAACTGTTAACTTTAGATTATGGATAAATCTCTCTTTTGCTTCTTCAAATGTCTTAAACTTAAAAATACTTCCTGTACTCGCTCGATCCATTGTTGAGTAAACTTCATACAATTTCAATTCTGGATTATAATCTATCCTAGTTTCCCACTCAGAAAGTCTGTGTTCATTAAAAATAGAATATCTTAAAGACTCATATCCTAAATCTTGAATGGCTAATAAAAGTTCAGAACGTTCTTTGGCTTCGTCTCTCATCTTCTAGTTATCCTCTTTTTCATCCCATAATGGTGATGTATATTCTACTGGCAATCCTAATTGTATATTCAGTTTATTAGTTTCTATAACGAGTTCTAATTTTTCAAAAAAATCTTTCTTTGCACTTCCAAAATTATCGTACTCTTTACTATGTCCAACTATATATGATCGATCATCTCGACCATCAACATAAAATTTTCCATTTTTCTGATAAAGATGAAATGCCCAAGGAAGCTGTTTTGTTTCGTCAAATAGAACATAATGTAAGCTCTCATAATGACGTTTTTCAATTTCTTGTTCAACTATGCATTTCATGTTCTCAATGTCAGCTTCGATTTTGTCCCATAACGGGGAGGAGTATTCAGGAACTTCCCCATTTTCTACAAAAAGTTTATTTATTTCTACAGTAAGATCTAGTTTTTCTAAAAATTTATTTTTAGCAGCTTCAAAATTATCAAATTCCAATTTTTTATTATAACTTGCTCGATCCATGGTAGCGTAAATATTGTACACTTGCTTAGAATCGTCATATTCGATTACCACTTCCCATTCACTAGGACCATATTCGTTAAAAATAGAATATCTCAAACTTTCGTATCCTAAATCTTGAATGGCTGACAACAGTTCTAAACGTTCTTTGGCTTCGTCTCTCATCTTCTAGTCATCCCCTTTTTCATCCCACAAACTACAAGAATAGTAGGGTGAATCTCCATTCTGTACAAAATATCTGTTCATTTCGATAAAAGACTCCATTAAATTAAGAAAAAATAGCTTTGCCTCTTCAAAATTCTCAAACTCCCATGTTTTACCCATTATATAGGTCCGGTCGTCCCGACTATTTACCATAAACTTCCCATCTCGATAGTATAGATGTATGGCCCAAAGTTGACTACTATGCTCATCAAATAGAGCATAATAAAGATTTTCAAAGCCTTTTTCTCTGATTTCTTTTTCTACATCTTGTTTTAACAAATCTAAATTCAAATTATTATTCATATTATTGTCCCAATTAACAGTTTATCTATAGAGTGTTACAAGTTCCATCACTATTTCACAATAATGGAAAAACGTTCATTCTTTTGATATTTTTGATTGAATCTTTCCAGTTGCTTCATTGGTTTTATTTTAACAAGACCGTTTGGGAAAGTGATGCTGTCGTTCAATTCCTCTTGATAATCCTTAATTCCTTTAGCAATTGCTTGGGCAACTGTCGACGTATGGATTGTAAAACTAGCTATATTTTTTTCTTGCATAAAAAGGATTGCATCAAAAAACAAAACTGAAATATACAAATCAACAGCAGAACGCTGCGATAACTCTATAAGACCGCCTTCTAATATATCTTGAATCTTATCAATATCATTCTGCTTGTAGAAATACTCAGCTAATACTTGGCAAATATCCGTCGGAAAAATATCTGGTACAGAGGTCGGCGGCTCTATGCGATATCTTTTTTCACCTCGCAAAATACCTGCAACATTGCCAGCTTGAATAGCTTCTAACAAGAGTTTTCTGTAATTTTTCATTTGATAATCTCTCTTATCTCCAATTTCGAAGAGACTTAGTTCGTTCTCTGCAAAATTTACCATTTTAATTTTATTAAGCTTAGTTTTCTTTTCTTAATCGCTACACGCTAGAATTTCAGCACCTTCGGGTAATATTTCTTCCAGTTCGGCCTGTGTGAATAAACCTTGCGCTTTAGGATTTCCTCTTAAAGCTTCTGGATATTGCCTCAAGAAATTTCTATTAGCTTCTTCTTGTGTCACGTTCGGTGGCCAACAATCGTTCTGAATCTTCCAAGATACTTCACGTAGCGTTCTTTCCCCACTATCTAATAAAGCAAACAGTTCATTTGGTAATTCATAGACAACTAACCAAGAAGCCACAGTTCCCTCTTCTGAAACTAAATAATATTTATCCTCATTTTTCCAGATGGATTTCCCATATCCTTCAACTTCTTCAAACTGGATAACATCTTCCCATTCTAGATTTGTTGGTTTCATTTTATACCTTCCTTACTTAAGTGGTGATACATAATCATCTGGAAGTTGCCCTCTCCAGTCAATCCACATTTGCTCAGCAATTGGAATTAATCTTTCAAGCTCTTCCTGAGTAAATAACTCTCTAGTTTCAGGTAAATCAATTAATGATGTAGGACTCTCTTCTATAAATCGTTTCTCACTAGCCTTCTTTTCTTCTTCCGTCGGTGGCCAACGATCAGTCTGAAGCTTACTTAATACTTCTAACTCCGTTCTTTCCCCACTCTCTAGTAAGGCAAATAACTCATTTGGTAATTCATAAACCACACGCTGAGGGGCAATTCCCCCCTCCTCGGTAACGTAATAAAGATGATTACCATCTCTCCAGATATGCTGACCGTATCCTTTTACCTCTTCAAACTTGGTAACATCTTCCCATTGTAGTTTTGTTGGTTTCATTTTATACCTTCCTTACTTAAGTGGTGATACATAATCATCTGGAAGTTTACCCATTGATTCTATCCATTGTTGTTCCGCTTTGGGAATAAGTATTTCAAGTTCTTTGTTACTAAAAAGCAACTGATTTTTACGGTTAGAAATCAGCACAATTGGTTTTTTTCTAGCTCTATCTTTCCTTATTTTGTTCTTTTCTTCTTCCGTCGGTGGCCAGCAATCGTGCTTAATCTTCCAAGATACTTCTTTTAGCGTTCTTTCCCCACTATCTAATAAAGCAAACAACTCATTTGGTAATTCATAGACTACTAACCAAGACACTATAGTTCCTTCTTCTAAAACCAAATAATACTTGTCCTTATCTCTCCAGATATGCTGACCGTAACCTTTTACCTCTTCAAACTTGGTAACATCTTCCCATTGTAGTTTTGTTGGTTTCATTTGTATTCTCCTAGTGCAAGTTTTTCTCTCAACCAGAATATCATAAAATCAGGTTTCTTTTTCTCTTCCTCAATAGGCTACGCCATCTTTTATCCATTTTCTAGTTTCTAAATCCACATTAAAATAGAAATCACTTCGACCAAAACTATCAAAACAATCTTCTTTAAGAGCTTCACATACAATTCTCAGTTTTTCTTTACTTATCTCAGAAATGTATAGCATTGTAAACCCTGCAGGAGATTCAATTTGGTCGATTCTCTCACCTTCTAAATTATAAACCTCTAATTCTGATGGAACGTCAAAATCGCTGGATGAGCGAAATATACTGAAGATACGCTGATATTTAGGACTAAATCGCAGATGATGTAAATGATGAAAATCAATCTGATGTTGGCCCTTATAATGCCACTCTAGTCTTCCTTCCTCTACATTTTGTCGCCCTAATAATTTTCCTTCTAAACTATAGTAGAAAATAGTTTTGCTAATAAAGTTTTCTCCACTATAGACGATAACAATGTTCTCATCTTTATGATATTCCGCATGAATGATATCTGGTAAGTCAATCTTTATTTCATTACCATCCCACTTCCATGTGAGTATCTGTTCACTGTAATCAAATTTCATCTGCCTTCTCCTACTCTAACTCAGATAAATTCGATCTGAATTGTTTGCTCCGTCATCCTGAAGTTCACTTCCTCGACAAGTTTATCTATCTCGTTCTGTGTGATAGGAATGTGATTGTAAGGTGGCTCCCAATTCTGTATGCTTGACCTATATACAATAAAGCTACCATCAGTCAACAACTCTCCCTCTGCTTTTAAAACATAGCCATTTTCATAGTCAAATGTGATGATAGACCTTGTTCCAGAAATTTTCATCCTACTTCCTTATTTACTCAAACATCATTATTTTTCTCAGAAATCTAGATCCTAATACTCAATCCAACCCCATAATAAGGAGAGAAATCCCAATAAAATTAGTATTTATACTTTCTCCTATTATACCACACCTCTATTTTCATCTGAAACGGTTTCCATTTTAGAACAAGAAAAAAACACTGACCATTCAGTGCTTTTTGATTGATTTACTGCCCCCTGCAGGAATCGAACCTGCAACTACTCCTTAGGAGGGAGTTGTTATATCCATTGAACTAAGGGAGCTAGATAAAAACTCTGCTGAAAAGCAGAGTTTTTTAGTCGAATTAACGACGGATTTCTTTGATACGAGCTGCTTTACCTTGAAGAGCACGCAAGTAGTACAATTTCGCACGACGTACTTTACCGTAACGAACAACTTCGATTTTTTCAACACGTGGAGTGTGAATTGGGAAGATACGCTCAACACCTACACCGTTAGAGATTTTACGAACTGTGTAGTTTTCTGAGATGCCAGCACCTTTACGTGCGATAACAACACCTTCAAAAATCTGGATACGTTCACGGTTACCTTCGACAACTTTCGCGTGTACACGAACAGTGTCACCAGGACGGAATGATGGGATATCTGTACGAAGTTGACCTTCAGTCAAGCTTTGGATTAATGGATTCATTTTATTCTCCTATCTTTGTCAATCTTGAGGAACCTTCCTCAGCGGATAAACTGTATTTTTGTGCGTCCATTACACACAAGATACAGTTTACCAAATTTCCACAAAAAAGTAAAGAAATTTATAGCAGAATTCCTAAAAAAATCGCAATCAAACCACCTAGGTAGGTTAAGGCTAGATAGCTATAAAATACCTTCTTATTGCTTAACAGTCTTTGGAGTTCGTCATTCAAGGTTGAAAAAGTCGTCAGACCTCCACAAAATCCTGTCGCTAGAATAGCATAAACTTCCTTGGACTCCACATGATTGTAAAATAATCCAATCAAAAAACAACCCAAAAGATTGGCTATAAGCGTTCCGAGGGGCAATTTAGATGCTTGATTATAGCGGGAAAAGAAATAGCGCACTAAAGCTCCGAAACCACAAGCAATTGTAAGATAGACGATTACCATCTCTTCCTCCCTAAATAGTAAGCTAAAAGCAGTCCTCCACCGATGCTCAAAAGCAAATACATAACTAAACTAAGATAACGCCCTGTATCAAGTAGTTTCACAGCATCAAGCATGAGACTAGAAAAGGTTGTTAAACCTCCGCAAAAACCTGTACCCAGTGCTAAAATAACGCCTTTACTGGTTCCCTTATAGACCAGATAGCCCTTAACAAGATAAACCAAGCAGAAAATACCTAGATAGTTGACAAGAAGGGTTCCCCAAGGAAAGTCAGGACTGGCTGGTAACCAAGTGGAAACTAGGTAGCGGACAAGTCCGCCCAACATAGCAGCTAGAAAAATCCCTAGCGGATAAAAATGTTCTTTTTTCATTTGATATTTTGATCCTGATAATCACGCGAACGTTTGAGTATGTCCGAAAAAGTCGCTACAATAGTCTCCTGATAGCGCTTGTCCTCTACACGACTCCTAACCTTTTCAAAGATAATTGCTTCTCTCTTGGTATCTAAAATCGGTTTCCCTGAAGTCTTCTTATAAGCGACAACCCCTTCAACTAAATGCATTCGTTCTTCTAACAGTTTGACAATTTGATCGTTAATTTGATCAATTTCTTGACGAATACTATCTAAATCCATACAGTCTCCTCCTTTATTTGAATTATTGTATCAAAAAGCCACCAAATAGGCTAGTAAAATCCCAAGTCACGATAAGAAAAATGCACTGATTGATTACATCAGCGCAGTTTTATGCTTATCCTACTTTAGCAGCCAATTCTTCTGCGAATTGTTCCAAGCGTTCAATGTCTTCTTCCTCAGCAGAGAGATCAACTTTGACACACTCTGAACCTTTTTCTGCCCCTGTCGCTACAAAAACGCGGTCAAAGTCATCGACAGCCTTACAGAATTCATCGTAGAAGGTATCTCCTGATCCGACCACTCCGTAGATTTTGCCATTCAAGTTGAGGTCAGCTAGGTCTTCGTAGAAGTCCATCATCTCATCTGGCAATTCTCCATCACCATAAGTATAGGTTGCAACGATAGCGATGTCTGCTTCCAAGAAGTCTGAAGCGTCAACAGTTGTACATTCATCAACATCGACATCCAAGCCCAAGTCACGTAATTTGTCTGCTACAATATCTGCAATTTCTTCGGTATTACCGGTCATACTGGCAAATACAATTTTTGCTAATGCCATATCGTCCTCCTCAATTTATCTTTCTCCATTATATCACATCTTTTTCATTTTAAAAATAAAAATTCTTGTGCTACAATGAAATGAGAAAGAATTGAGGTTATTTATGGACATTTGCCATCAAATTTTAGAAAAAATCAAAGAATACGACACGATTATCATTCACCGTCATATGAAACCAGACCCAGATGCCTTGGGAAGTCAAGTGGGCTTGAAAGCTCTTCTCAAACATCATTTCCCAGAAAAAACCATCAAAGCAGTTGGTTTTGATGAACCAACTCTAACTTGGATGGCTGAGATGGATCTTGTTGAAGATAGTGTCTACCAAGAGGCACTTGTTATCGTCTGTGATACGGCTAATACTGCTCGTATCGATGATAAGCGCTATCGTCAAGGTGATTTTCTCATTAAGATTGACCACCATCCAAATGATGATGTATATGGTGACCTATCTTGGGTGGATACTAGTTCAAGCAGCGCTAGTGAGATGATTACCCTATTTGCCCAAACAACCCAACTGGCCTTGTCAGATCGAGCTGCTGAATTGCTCTTTGCAGGAATTGTTGGTGATACAGGTCGCTTCCTCTACCCTTCTACAACTGCACGAACTCTTCGTCTGGCTGCCTCTCTAAGAGAACAGAACTTTGACTTTGCGGCTCTCACTCGCAAAATGGACACTATGAGTTACAAAATTGCTAAACTGCAAGGCTACATCTACGACCATTTGGAAGTGGATGAAAATGGTGCTGCTCGCGTTATCCTGAGTCAGAAAATCTTAAAACATTTCAATGTTACCGATGCTGAAACTGCAGCCATTGTCGGTGCACCTGGACGTATTGACAGTGTAAGTATCTGGGGAATTTTTGTAGAGCAGGCTGATGGCCACTACCGTGTTCGCTTACGCAGTAAAATCCATCCTATCAATGAAATCGCCAAGGAACATGATGGTGGAGGCCACCCTCTAGCAAGCGGTGCTAATTCCTATAGTCTAGAAGAAAACGAAATCATCTACCAAAAGTTAAAAAACTTGCTTAAAAACTGATAAAATACTTGCCAAACTTTTCAGAATCTGATAGACTAGTATGGTAACAATCTATGGCTCGCAAAGAGACCATGGCAGAAAGGAAATATTGCAAAATGAAAAAAGATATCCATCCAGAATATCGCCCAGTTGTCTTCATGGACACAACTACTGGTTACCAATTCCTTAGCGGTTCAACAAAACGCTCTAACGAAACAGTTGAGTTCGAAGGCGAAACTTACCCATTGATCCGTGTGGAAATTTCATCAGACTCACACCCATTCTACACTGGACGTCAAAAGTTCACTCAAGCAGATGGACGCGTGGATCGTTTCAACAAAAAATACGGTCTCAAATAATGATAAAAAGAACAGTTTCGACTGTTCTTTTTTTCTTCTTTTTATGAACCAATCACTACTACTTTCTATTTGTCAACCATCACGCTGACACTATAATTGATTTCAAACGGGGTTAAAAAATATCGAAAAGAAGCTTGATATTGAGAATGGTCAAGATGATTGAAACTACGTAGCCTAGAATTGTGTTCCACTTAGCATTGGTAAATTCTCCCATCACTGACTTCTTAGAAGTCAGATAAATTAAGGGAAAAATTGAGAATGGAAGAGCGATTGAAAGAAAGACCTGTGAATAGACCAATAACTGATCTAAGGTCTTTTCTTGATGCCCAAACAAGACAGCGACTATCATCACAGGGAGCAAGGCAAAAATCCGTGTTCCGACACGAATAATCCACTGTGGTAATTTCATATGCAAGAAACCTTCCATAACGATCTGTCCAGTCAAAGTACCTGTAATAGTAGAATTTTGGCCACTTGCTAAGAGAGCTAAAGCAAACAAAGTTGACAGAGTTGAGCTGGCTATCGCTCCTGCTATTGTCGAATCCTGTAAAGCATTGTACATTTGAGAGAAAGCTGAAATTTCGGATGCATGTCCAAAAAAGAGGGAGGCCCCTAAAATAAGAAGCAAGGAATTGACAACAAAGGCTAGGGACAACTGAAGATTTGAGTCCCAGGTCATAAAACGGACAGCTTTTCGTATATCTTTCTTATCCTTATGGTTGATTTTTCTTGTTTGAGATAGGGATGAATGGAGATAGAGATTATGGGGCATGACTGTTGCTCCCACAATCCCTAAAGCCAAAGTCAGTTGACTCTCATGTCCTGGCAAGGGACTTTCAAATAAAGTCGAAGTCGGTAAATAGCCACCAAAAATCCCCTGCATACTTGGATTGGATAAAGCCACCAGATAAGAAAAGATACCTAATATGGTTAAGATAAGGGTTGTAACAATAGCTTCAATCTTCTTGAAACCAAATTTCATCAACAAAAGCAAAAGAAATACATCTAAAACGGTTAAAAGGATGGCTACCATAATCGGTATGTGAAATAAAAGATTTAAGGCAATCGCTGATCCTAAAACTTCAGCCAAATCTGTCGCCATTAGAGCTAATTCTACAATTACCCATAGACTATAGCGGAGCCACTTGGGGGCATGATAGGCTGTTGCCTGCGCTAGATCCATCCTCGTCACGATGCCTAGCTTTCCAGACATCTGTTGTAACTGCATGGCAATGATTGATGAAATCAAAATAACAAATAAAAGACTATACTTATAGGAAGCACCTCCAACCACACTGGTAATCCAGTTTCCAGGATCCATATAGCCAACTGCTACAAGAGCTCCGGGGCCCAAGAATACTTTTAGATTTTGCCAAAAATGATTATTATTTGGAGTATCAATAGACTGATTAATCTCAGAAAGTGAGACCTTTTTGTAAGAAGACATCGGAATATTCACTTTCTAATCTTGTCTTTGCCTATTTTATTAATGGAGTTTTGAAAATATAATGAAAATAATTTCCTTTTTCCAATTTATTCTTATTATATCACATTTTGAAATGATTCTTAAGGAAAGCATGATAGTTAAAAAAACTTTGCACTCTAGCTAGCCACACGATGGTTTCTAGAGAACAAAGTTTTTTATTAGACTTCCTGCGAAACTAGAATTCTAGTTCACAGTTGATAATTCCAGCAATCAAATTCATTCGTAATCCAAATCGTTTACGTCGATTTCGATAGGTTGTTGAAAACATTTTAAACGTTTTTACTTTGGCCAAAATATTCTCAACCTTGATTCTCTCTTGAGATAGCACATGATTATAGGATTTATCTTCAAGAGTTAGTGGCTTAAGTTTGCTTGATTTCCTCGGAATTTGCGCTTGTGAATACATCTTCATGATCCCTTGATAACCACTGTCTGCCAAGATTTTACCAGCTTGTCCGATATTTCTGCGACTCATTTTGAACCACTTCATATCATGGCAATAGTTCAACTGCAATATCCAAAGAAACAATTCTCCCTTGGCTTGTGACAATCGCCTGAGACTTCATAGCATGACATTTCTTTTTACCAGAATAATTGGCTAGTTGATTTTTTAGGACGATTGATTATTACCTCTGTTGCATCCACAATCACCGTATCCTCAGCACTAAGATGAGTTTTTGAAATCGTAAAGCCACTTTGAATAAGAGTTGCTTCAACCCATTGACTCCGACGGATTAAGTTGCTTTCGTGAATGCCAAAATCAGCCGTAATTTGTTCATAAGTGAGGTATTCTCGCATATATTGAAGAGTAGCCATTAGGAGGTCTTCTAGGCTTAACTTAGGGGTTCGTCCACCTTTTGCGTGTTTACGTTGATAAGTTATTTTTAACACAGCTAACATCTCTTCAAAAGTAGTGCGCTGAACGCCAACAAGACGCTTAAATCGTGCATCACTTAATACTTTACTTGATTCATAGTTTTATTGTATCATATTTTTGTTTCGCAGGAAGTCTACTTTTATTTTCCACTGCCAAGCACAATTCTTAGATTCACTCAGAAAAAGATTAGACTTTTAACGTTAAAATTGATAAAATAAAAAAGAAAATAAGATAAAAGGAAACTATAAATCACCATGATGAACATGCAAAACATGATGCGCCAAGCACAAAAACTTCAAAAACAAATGGAACAAAGTCAAGCAGAACTTGCTGCTATGCAATTTGTTGGCAAATCTGCTCAAGACCTTGTTCAAGCTACCTTAACAGGTGACAAAAAAGTTGTCAGCATTGACTTCAATCCAGCTGTCGTTGACCCTGAAGATCTTGAAACTCTTTCTGATATGACTGTTCAAGCCATCAACTCTGCTCTTGAACAAATCGATGAAACTACCAAGAAAAAATTAGGTGCTTTCGCTGGAAAATTGCCATTCTAAGCATAAGAAAAACAAGCATTCAAGAGAATACTTGCCTATCATGGGAGGAACAACTGTTCCTCTTTTTGCTTACTAAAAATTAAAGAATTCCATGGCCTGTTTGAACAGTAAATCCGTATACTCTGGGTCTTCTTGGGCAATGGTAACCTGATCTTGAATCATTTCCAAGTCATCCGTTATCATGCCGTCTGCACCCAAATGAACAGATTTATCAAAGGACTCTGAACTATTGATGGTCCACACGTACAATTTTTGATCGGTATTCCAAAGCTTGTTGACAAAATTTTCATCCAAGGTTGAATACTCCATAGTATAACCTGTGGCCTTGGTTCTTGGAAAAATACTATTATAAGGTAGGATTAAAAAGACTGGAATTTGAGTATCGTAGGCTAAAACCTGGTCAATCACATGGTAGTCCAAGGATTGCATTTGGTGACCATTCTGCTTAAGAACAGTTCCATATTTTTCCATAAAGCGTTTCATCATATCTGGGCTATCTTTTCGACTAGTTTTAATTTCAATAAGGAGTTTTTGATGTAATTCATTGGCTTTATTGAGATAGTCATCAAAACTAGACACCTTGCTATGATAACCATTTTCTGAAATATCGAGTTTGGTCAATTCCTCCAAGGTTAAATCCTGAGGTTTGGCATTAACTCCTGTCAAATTCTTGATATTGGCATCATGCATCATGACAAACTGGCCATCTTTTGTTTCCTGAACATCCGTCTCAACGAAGTCTGGAGATAACTGAGCGGTTTTTTCTAGTGATTGGACGGTATTTTGCACACCATTCTTATTAGATACTCCCCTGTGAGAGATAATCAAAGGTTTGTTAGCAACTGGAGCTTCTAAATAAACATAACCCTCAAGAGCGAAAAAGATAGCGGCACAGCCCATCACTCCCCATCTCATCCAGTGGTCTTTCTTTCTCCTTGGTGTGATTTCTAATTCTTCTCCTGTTAAGAAGGAAACAAACTTAATGAGAAAGTAAGTCAAGGCTATGTAGTGGAAATTCTTAATCAAGACAAAGTTAATAATTCCCAGTACAAGAGATTCCTTATGGGTCAAACCATCCATCAGTGCCTGACTTGTCAAGATTGGGATCAATAAAAGAATGAAAAATATGTAGGTTTTGACGACAATCCAAAGCAAGTTCCAAATATAAAACCAGGAGTGCTTTCTTGTCTTCTCTAGACTGTATCTGACTGCTTCTTTGACTGTTTTCTTCTCAAATAAAAGCTGAGGTAGGGCAAACATCAAGCGCACTGAAATGTAAAATAGAAGTAAAGCAAGAATAGTAACCACTATACCTACTAGCCAATACTTGTCTTCCACATAATCAACGATAAAGTCCGGAATGACGATTTTATTGAGGTAATAAATCTTTAAAATCTTTCGAATCAATGGAAAGAGCATCATGATATAAAAGAAGATAAAGGCTATCTTGGAAAGTGTCGCTTGCTTCATAAACAAGAAACTTTGTCGAAAGACCTTACGACTGTACTCCAGCAAAGTTCTCTTTTCATGATAGAGTAGGTGCCGGGCTCCGATAAAGAGAAGTCCTATCTGGTAATAGGCGATCAGTAAATTAACGATTACCAGAATAAATAAAGCAAGACTAACAAAGGGAGAACCTTTTATAATGGCAAAAATATTGTTGTAAGATAGAAAGAGATAACCTGTCTGACGGAGCAAAAGTCCAGCAATCCAAGAATTAAGTGGTAACCAGACAAACTCGATCATCATGAATATCAAGAAAAAGAGAAAGAGAATTTTATCTAGATTAAAGTAGATTTTCCTAAAACCTAGATTTTTAGGTTTTTCAGGTTTCATAGGCACTCCTAGTCAAATAATTGAGACAAGTCCAAGCCGCCAAAAGGATTGTTTGATAGGCTACTTTCTGTCTCTAACAATTCTCTAGCTTGATCCGACTCTAGGAAGGACTCGTAAACACGCGCCGTCATCCGAGCATCCTCTAGACTATTATGAGACTGACCTTGAAACCCAAGAAACGAGGCAACAGTTTGCAATTTGAGATTGGCAATACCATGTAAATCCGAACTCCGACGTTCAAAAGCTTCATCATACAAATCTACCTTGTACTGCTGGCTGTAGTCTAAACCGTGGTCCTCTAAAATAGGCAAATCACTTTTAACAGCATTGTAGCCTATCATCGGCAAAGAACCCACAAACTCTTGGAATTCTTTTATAACTTCCTCCACTGGGGGAGCATCTTTTAAGGTTTCAGCTGTAATCCCAGTCAAACCATTGATAAAACTCTTTAGAGGCACACTGGTATGAACATAGGAATCATAAGCATCAATTTCCTGACCATCTCTAAAACGCACTGCCGATACTTGAATCAAGTGTGTTTGCCCTTCATGCTGATTAAATTCTAAGTCAAAAGCAATGTAATCTTCTAATCGTTCCATTCTATACCTCTCCTATACTGTTATTTTATACTCTTCGAAAATCTCTTCAAACCACGTCAACGTCGCCTTGCCGTAGATATATGTAACTGACTTCGTCAGTCTTATCTACAACCTCAAAGCAGTGCTTTGAGCAGCCTGCGGCTAGTTTCCTAGTTTGCTCTTTGATTTTCATTGAGTATTACTTGAGCAACTATACTATTTAGAAACAAAAGAAGCCATCAGGTTAGCATTTAACCTAAACAGCTCCTTGATTATCCTCCAAATAAACGAGCAAAAAAGCCTTTCTTAGTTGATTGGACTTCTTCTTTTGCTTGGTCCAGCTCTAGCTTAAGATTTTCTTGATCCTTCATGGCTTGAAGGGTCAATTGTTGCTGCTGATCGAGTTGTTTGTCTTTCTCAGCAATCTGGCGGTCTTTGATACGCATCTGCTCATCTTTTTCTGATAACTGGCGATCCTTGGCTTTTAATTGTTCATAAAGGCGGAGAATTTCTGCATTCTTCTCATCAACCAGAATCTCCATCAACTCACGTTGCTTGACATCCTCACTGACAGGCTCATCTTCAAAAATCGTTTTTTTATAGATTTCTTCTAGCTTAATCAAGCCACTTCTGGTAACGACTGTTACCCCTTTGTCATTTTTATCTGTGTCTTCTTCTGGTAATTCTTTGACACGGTTATTGATTGCTTGGCGAGATAATCCTAAGACCTCTGCAATCTCACTGACGGTCATTTCAATACTCATAATATCCTCTGAAACGTTTTCTAGCTTTTCTTTACTTAAATCTTATCATAAGCTAGAAAAACTGTCAAATTTTCGCTTAATCTAAAGCCTTCAAAAAGGCTAATAAGACTTGGGCAGAGCGACGTCCAGCTTCGATAATAAACTCATCAAAAGAGATGTTTGCTTCATGGTTGGCATTGTCACTCATAGCTCGGATAACTAAGACTGGAAGATTAAGAGCATGCGCTGCCTGAGCAATAGCTGCCCCCTCCATCTCAACGGCTAAAACTTCTGGGAAATGGGACTTAATCGCTTCTATCTTGTCATTTCCTGCAACAAAACTATCTCCTGTAGCAATCAAACCAAGATGCCAGTTCTGGTCCAATTGAGATAGACTCTCTTGAATTTTGGCAACAAAGGTTTTGTCTGATTCGAAATAAAGTGGTTGTTGTGCCATTTGTCCATAAGCATAGCCAAAAGCTGTAACATCCACATCATGATAGGCTAATTTGTCAGCAATCACAACATCCCCAACAGCAATACCTTCTGCCACTGCCCCAGCTGATCCTGTGTTAATCAAAGCATCCACTTGAAAATGATCAGCCAAAATCGCCACACTCATAGCAGACATGACCTTACCAATTCCACTTTCTACAAGAACGACTTTATGAGAAGCAATGGTTCCTGTGTGATAGGTATTGCCTAAAACAACTTGCTCCTGGGCATTGTCTAAATGCTGGACCAGATAAGCCAGTTCTTCTGACATAGCAGCAATAATTCCTATTTTCATTTCAATTCCTTTTCCATTACAAAAGTTTCATTGCTAAGACAAGCAAAATCAAGAGAAAGATGACTGCAAATAAAATCTTATTCAACTTAGAATTGAAGACATTTCTCTTGGTATTTTCAATGCGACGGCTTTTATGAATAGACGGTTCGACCTGAATCTTCAAGGTTTCCTGGCTAAAACCATGATCCTTAGGATTGGCATAACCAAAACGGGAAGAAGAGGTTAGTAAAATTTTTGTCTCCTCATCATCTAGCAAAGGAGGACCTGAAATCTTTTCGCCTCTATTAGCTCTTTCAATCATTTCATCCGTTAATAAAGGTTTACCCATACTGACCTCCTCTATTTTTTTTGCAATTCCCAATACTGAACAGCCATAATTGTCTTGGCATCGCAGATATGACCTGATTGGATTAATTCCTTAGCTTCTTCTAGGCTCACTTCAAGGACTTCCAAGGTCTCATCCTCGTCCTGCGGACGCGGATTTTCCACCTTTGTCAAATCGCTTGCTCGGTATAGTTTTAATTTTTCATTACAAAAGCCAATGGCTGAATAAAAGTCATACAAAAGTTCTAATTTCCCTGTATAGGCTGTTTCTTCCTCTAATTCACGAAGTGCTGCTGCCACAGGGTCTGTATTTTCTCCTACTTCCAGTTTTCCGGCTGGAATTTCGTAAGAGACAGCCTCGATGGCTTTGCGGTACTGCTTAACCAAGATGAGTTTTTGTTCATCCGTTACTGCTAAAACACAGACAGCTCCATTGTGGAAAATCAAATCCCGTTGGGCAGTTCCCTTGCCTTCTGGTAATTCAACCTGATCTTGAACCAGTTTAAAAATTGGTCCTTGATAGATTTCTTTTCGGCTAAGCGTTTTTTCTTCAAATTCCATGACAGACTCCTACTGATTCTTAGGATGATGAGGAAGGCGAGTTGCATATTCGTCTTTGTTAACCTGACGACCGCGTCCAATGGCAATCGCATCTGCTGGAACGTCTTTGGTAATCGTTGAGCCAGCACCAACGAGGGAATTGTCACCAAGTTCTACTGGCGCAATAATGGTTGAGTTTGAACCAACAAAGACATTGTTTCCAATGACTGTCTTGTATTTGTTTTTGCCGTCATAGTTGACTGTAATGGTTCCAGCACCAAAGTTAACATGGCTACCCACTTCACAGTTTCCGATATAAGTCAAATGACCAGCCTTAGTATTCTCGCCGATAGAAGACCCTTTAACCTCAACAAAGTTACCAATATGGACTTGGCCACCTAGAGATGAACCTGGACGAATGTGGGCATAAGGACCGACTGTCACACCGTCTGCAACACTACTTTCTTCAATCATTGAGTTGGTAATAACAGCTCCTGCTCCGATAGTGCTATCCACTACATAAGTACCATTTGTCAAAACAGTCTCAGCACCAATTTTCGTTTGCCCCTTCAAGGTAACATTGGCTTCGATTTGAACTTCAGGAGCAATCTCAACATCAATATCGATATAAGTTGCTTCTGGATTGACAAAGCTAACACCGTTGACCATGTGTTGGTGATTGATGCGGCGACGCATAACCGACTCAGCTGTCGCAAGTGCTACACGGTCATTTACTCCAAGACTCTCATCAAAATCTTTCAAAGTATAAGCGCCAACTTTTTCACCAGCTTCTCGGAAAATGCCAATGACATCTGTGATATAGTATTCACCTTGAGCGTTGTTGGTATTGATATTTTTCAAAGCCTCAAACAAACGCTCGTTATCAAAAATATATGTTCCAGTGTTGATTTCCTTGATTTGCTTTTCAAAATCTGTAGCATCCTTCTGCTCAACAATACGAAGGACCTCCGCATTGTCATTACGAACAATTCGTCCATAGCCAAAAGGATTATCCGTTTCAGCAGTCAAGATAGTGGCCACATTTTTATGATTGATGTGAAAATCAATCAAGTTTTTCAAGCTTTCACCTGTGATTAAAGGAGTATCCCCTGCAATGACCAAGGTGTGACCTGACAAACCTTCTAAGATAGGCTCCGTCATCATAACTGCATGGCCAGTACCCAACTGTTCAGATTGAGTCACAAATTCTGTCTGTCCAGCCAAGACCTGCTCAACCAATTCCGCCTTGTGTCCTACAACTGTTACTGTCTTTTCAGGTTGGATAGCTCCCACACTACGGAAAACATGTTCCAGCATAGAAATACCCGCAACCTTGTGCAACACTTTTGGCAAATCAGATTTCATGCGAGTCCCTTTACCCGCTGCTAAAATAATGGCATAATTTGACATAATCTTCTCTTTTCTCTAGAAATTCCCTTTTATTATACCATATTTCAAATCATTCCGCGCCCTTGAATGAAAAAATGCTCTAAAGTCCTTTCTTAACCCATTTTTTGAGTATTTTTTTTGATTTTTTCTCATTTTTAAGGTAAAATTATGAGATATGAGAAAGAAAATAAATCCACTTATTTTGTTTGGTTTTTTGGGGATTATGATTTTCATTTTAATCCTGAATCGCCCTCGTTTTGAGGACCATCCTGTAAAAACAAAGTCAAATATCGCGCAAGTAGAAACGCAAGCGCTACATAATATAGATAAACCGGTGATTGATGTTTCTGGTTGGCAACGTCCTGAGGAAATTAATTACGATACTCTCTCCCAAAACATTTCTGGAGCTATTGTTCGCGTCCATAGTGGTGCTCAAACGTCCAAAGAGAACGATGCTTCCTATGTTAATGGTGTTGATAAGGCCTTTAAAACCCATATCACTGAGTTTCAAAAACGAAATGTCCCAGTTGCTGTCTATGCCTATGTAGCCGGAAAAAATGTCCAGGAGATGGAAAAAGCTGCTGAGGTATTCTATAACGCCTCTTCTCCATACAGTCCAAGTTACTATTGGCTAGACGTGGAAGAAAAAACCATGTCTAATATGAACGACGGTGTTGAAGCCTTCCGAGCAAAGCTTGAATCACTGGGTGCTAAAAATATCGGAATCTACGTTGGGGTCTACTTCATGGAAGAGCACAGTATTGATACAGACAAGTTTACCTCTGTTTGGATTCCTTCCTATGGTTCTGACTCAGGATTTTACGAAGCTACTCCTAAAACTGATTTAGATTACGACATTCACCAGTACACGTCTAAAGGAAAAATTGCTGGCTTTGACCACGATTTGGATATCAACGTTATCTCTGCCTTAAAGAACAAAGAAGAAACCTTTAGAAAACTCTTTTTAAAACCTTAAAAGCATTTGTTTATCATTTGCTTTTTCTTTTTGTGTTTGATTGTGTTACAATATAGTAAGGATTTTTTGAAATAGAAATAGTTGGAGGAAAAATATGTTTTCATGGTTAGCACGTGTTATTAAAGGGATTGTCATTGCTCTTGGATTTATTCTACCGGGAATTTCCGGAGGGGTTCTAGCAGCAATCTTAGGAATTTATGAACGAATGATTGGCTTTCTGGCCCATCCCTTTAAAGACTTTAAAGAAAATGTTTTGTACTTTATTCCAGTTGCCATCGGTATGCTTCTGGGAATCGGCTTATTTTCCTACCCGATTGAATACCTGCTTGAAAATTATCAGGTCTTTGTCTTATGGAGCTTTGCAGGTGCCATCATTGGTACAGTTCCTAGCCTTCTCAAAGAATCAACTCGAGAATCTGACCGAGACAAGATTGATTTAGCTTGGTTCTGGGCAACCTTTATCATTTCTGGACTAGGTCTCTATGCCTTAAATTTTGTTGTTGGAACCTTAAGTGCCAGCTTTCTTAATTTCGTCCTAGCTGGTGCACTGCTGGCTCTTGGCGTATTAGTTCCTGGCCTCAGTCCATCAAATCTCCTTTTGATTTTGGGTCTCTATGCTCCTATGTTGACTGGTTTTAAAACCTTTGACCTCTTGGGAACCTTCTTCCCGATTGGAATCGGGGCAGGTGCAACTCTCATCATTTTTTCAAAATTGATGGATTATGCCTTAAACAACTATCACTCACGCGTCTATCATTTCATCATCGGTATCGTCCTATCAAGTACTCTTTTGATCTTGATTCCGAATGCAGGAAACGCTGAAAGTATCCAATACACTGGTATTTCTCTTGTTGGGTATGTCATCATCGCCTTCTTCTTTGCTCTGGGAATCTGGCTTGGTATTTGGATGAGTCAATTGGAGGATAAATATAAATAATGGCAAAAAAAGTAAAAATCAAAAAAACATTGGTGGAACAAATCCTGTCTAAAGCAGGTATCCCACATCAAGGGATTCAAATCAATGCCCTTGAAGGAGAACTTCCTCAAGATTATGAACGAGATCAGATTTTCAAAACCTTGGCTCTTTTGGGAGATAAAACAGGATCGATTATCGGAATTGTCCCTATCACTCAACACTTGTCTGAAAAGAAACTAGCTAAAATTTCTGGCAATAAAAAAGTGAGCATGATTCCCCAAAAGGATTTGGAAAAAACAACTGGTTACATTCATGGAGCCAATAATCCTGTCGGAATTCGTCAGAAACACAATTACCCCATTTTTATCGATAAGATCGCTCTAGACTTGGATCAAATGATTGTCTCTGCTGGAGAAGTTGGTCACAGCATTATCGTCGCACCACAAGACTTGGCTAGCTTTGTAAAAGCTGACTTTGCAGATATCTTGGAGGACAGTAAGTAATGAAACTCTACTTTGTCCGCCACGGTCGTACAGTCTGGAACCAAGAAGGACGCTTTCAAGGTGCTAGCGGAGATTCTCCCCTTCTTCCTGAATCTATTGACACCCTAAAACAACTAGGGCAGTATCTCAAGGATGTTCCTTTCGATCAGATTTATTCAAGTGATTTACCTCGAGCGGTCAAATCTGCTGAGATTATCCAAAGTCAACTCAAGACACCCTGTCCTTTAGAAAGTGTTTCTAATCTCCGTGAATGGCAGCTGGGGAAGTTAGAAGGTTTGAAAATCGCAACCTTGGAAGCTATTTACCCGCAACAAATCAAAGCTTTTCGATCTAATCTTGCTCAATTTGACACTCAAATGTTTGGAGCCGAATCCCTCTATAGCACCACGCAACGGACCATCCAATTTATCAAATCATTAAAAGATAGTCCAGCTGAGCGTATTCTAATTGTCGGTCACGGCGCTAATCTTACTGCTAGTCTTCGTACTCTCCTAGGTTATAAAGAACCTCTTCTTCGTAAAGATGGCGGTCTAGCAAATGCCAGCCTGACCATTCTAGAAACCCATGATTTTGAAACATTTACTCTCGATACTTGGAATGATACTTCCTATCAATAACAGAACTTGATTTTATACTCAATGAAAATCAAAGAGCAAACTAGGAAACTAGCCGCAGGCTGTACTTGAGTACGGCAAGGCGACGTTGACGTGGTTTGAATTTGATTTTCGAAGAGTATTAGCGTCAAGTTCTTTTTAGTTTTTAAAGATTATCCGTGAATTTCTTGGCTATTTATGATAAAATGGGAGTATCGCAAAAAATGACTCATCGTATTCAATTTTGAGTAAAACTAGGAGGATCCCATGTCAACAGAACATATGGAAGAACTAAATGACCAGCAGATCGTTCGCCGTGAAAAAATGGCTGCGCTTCGTGAACAAGGAATCGATCCTTTCGGAAAACGCTTTGAACGCACTGCAAATTCACAAGAATTAAAAGATAAATATGCCGACCTCGATAAAGAACAATTACATGATAAAAACGAAACAGCTACTATCGCAGGACGCTTGGTAACCAAACGTGGTAAAGGTAAAGTAGGTTTTGCCCACCTTCAAGACCGCGAAGGTCAAATCCAGATTTACGTTCGTAAGGATGCTGTCGGTGAAGAAAACTATGAAATCTTCAAAAAAGCAGACCTTGGTGACTTCCTTGGTGTCGAAGGTGAAGTGATGCGTACAGATATGGGAGAACTCTCTATCAAAGCTACTCACATCACTCACTTGTCTAAAGCACTTCGCCCACTCCCTGAGAAATTCCACGGTTTGACAGACGTTGAAACAATTTACCGTAAACGTTACCTTGACTTGATTTCTAACCGTGAAAGCTTTGAGCGCTTTGTCACTCGTTCAAAAATCATTTCTGAAATCCGTCGTTACCTTGATCAAAAAGGTTTCCTTGAAGTGGAAACACCTGTTCTTCACAACGAAGC
The DNA here is from genome assembly GCF_047464965.1 of Streptococcus mitis. Lineage (GTDB taxonomy): Bacteria > Bacillota > Bacilli > Lactobacillales > Streptococcaceae > Streptococcus > Streptococcus mitis_DU. Next base: position 9,036 of record NZ_JASHAT010000005.1, on the reverse strand, counting down.
TGGTGGTGCGGCAGCCCGTCCATTTATCACCCACCACAATGCCCAAAACATTGATATGGTGCTTCGTATCGCAACTGAGCTTCACTTGAAACGCCTTATCGTCGGTGGTATGGAACGCGTCTACGAAATTGGCCGTATCTTCCGTAACGAAGGAATGGACGCTACTCATAACCCTGAGTTCACTTCTATCGAAGTTTACCAAGCTTATGCAGACTTCCAAGATATCATGGACTTGACGGAAGGCATTATCCAACACGCTGCTAAATCAGTCAAAGGCGATGGTCCAGTCAACTATCAAGGTACTGAAATCAAGATTAACGAACCATTTAAACGTGTTCATATGGTGGATGCTATCAAAGAAATTACTGGTGTCGATTTCTGGCAAGACATGACTTTCGAGGAAGCCAAAGCTATCGCTGCTGAGAAGAAAGTTCCTGTTGAAAAACACTACACTGAAGTTGGCCACATTATCAATGCCTTCTTTGAAGAGTTTGTTGAAGAAACCTTGATCCAGCCAACCTTTGTCTATGGACATCCAGTAGCTGTATCTCCGCTCGCTAAGAAAAATCCTGAAGACGAACGCTTTACTGACCGTTTCGAGCTCTTCATCATGACTAAGGAGTACGGTAATGCCTTTACTGAGTTGAACGACCCAATCGACCAACTTAGCCGTTTTGAAGCCCAAGCTAAAGCTAAAGAACTTGGTGACGATGAAGCAACCGGCATCGACTATGACTACATCGAAGCTCTTGAATACGGTATGCCACCAACAGGTGGTTTGGGAATCGGTATCGACCGTCTCTGCATGCTCCTTACTGATACAACAACTATCCGTGACGTATTGCTCTTCCCAACAATGAAATAATCACTTATCCTCTGGCTCTTGTCAGGGGATTTTTCGATGCAAAAAGAGATTGAGGAAAACTCAATCTCTACTTTTCACTTCTTTGGTTGCTACATCTTCTCCAAACCATTTTTGGCTAATTTCTTGGAACTTCCCTTCTTTGTACAGTTGAACAAAGGCTTGGTTTAAAGCTTGTAGTAATCTCTTGTCTGCTGGTCTAACTCCGACCGCAAAGGATTCACTTTCAAATCCTGCTGAAAAGACATTGTAGTCATTTAATATCCCCTCAGACTGGAGATAGTAATTAGCATACACTCGGTCAATCAACAAGGCATCAATCCGATCATTTTTCAAGTCAATCAAGGCCTCATTAAAACTCTGGTACTGATTAGCCTTCTGATCTTTGACACGATTTTTCAGTAAATCTGGCTGGGCTTCAAAGTCTAAATAACCAGAGGAACCTGCTTGGGCTCCCAAGGTCTTATCCTTCATATCCTCTACTGAACGAATCTGCTGGCTTTTCTTCGTAACCAGAACTTGCTGATTTTCCATATATGGAATGCTAAAGGCAACTTTCTCTCGGCGTTCATCAGTGGCAGAATAGCCATTCCAGATGGCATCAATGGTTCCATTTTGCAGTTCCGTCTCCTTCATATCCCAGTCAATGGGTTGAAATTGAACCTTAAAACCTAATTTTTCAGAGACAGCTTGTGCTAAGTCAATATCAAAGCCTGTATATTGGCCATTCTTTTCTTCAAAACCCATGGGTACAAAGGTATTGTCAAAACCAATAGTAATGGCCCCCTGCTCTTGATATTTATCCCAGTTATCCTGCTTTGGATCACTAGCCTTCTGAGTACAAGCTGTTAAAAAAAGAGTCAGGAGAGAAACCAATACTAAAGCAATTTTCTTATTAGTCATTGGCACCTCCTACTTGGGCTCAACCTTGAGAATCTGATCTGCGATATTTTCAGCGAACTGTAAATCGTGGGTAACCACAATCTGCGTCATGCCAAGTTCCCTATTTTGCAAGATCAGTTTTTCCACTTCCAAGCGCAATTCTGGATCAAGTGCAGAAGTTGGTTCATCGTAGCCAATGATTTCTGGGTCAATCATCATAGCACGCGCTAAGGCTACCCGCTGCTTTTGACCACCAGATAGTGAGAAAGGATAGGCGTCTGCATGACCAGCCAGTCCTAATTGTTCCAAAAGCCCTCGCGCCTTCTTCTCAGTCTCTTCTTGCTTCATTCTCATGGTTTTTACGGGCGATAAGGTCAAATTGTCTAGAACGGATAAATGAGGAAAAAGTTGAAAATCTTGGAATACAAATCCCAGTAAATTCCGCTTCTCTAGTTCATCCAGTTCTAAAGATTCTCCATTATAAAAGATTTGCCCTGAATCAATGGTTTCAAGACCCGCAAGCATACGTAAGAGGGTTGTCTTACCTCCACCAGAAGGCCCAACGATAGCTAGGATTTGCTTTTCAGGAATTTTTAGACTGAAATTGGATAAAATTTGCTTTTCACCAAAGACTTTATTGATATTTCGTAATTCTAACATGGCAGCCTCCTATCTATAGTAACTGTACTTCTTCTCAACTTTTTTGGCAAGAATGGTCACAATCCCAATCAAAATCAAGTAAATGGCTCCTGCTAAGAACATTGGAACCAGACTAGCATCACGGTTTGCAGCTGTTCGACTCGCCAAGATAAGGTCTGAAATACCTAGAGCATAGACCAGAGAAGTATCCTTGACCAAACTCATGACTTCGTTAAATACGCTAGGAAGAACAATCTTGGTCACTTGGGGCAAGATAATATAGCGTACTGTGTCAAAAGGACTGAATTTCAAGACCTTAGCAGCCTCATATTGACCGTTAGGAATGGTATCAATCCCTCCACGGAAGATTTCAGCAAAGTAAGCCGCATAATTCAACACAAAGGCAATGATAGCCGCAGGAAGACGGTCCAAACGAATCCCAATAGTTGGCAGCACATAATAGATAAAGATTAATTGCAAGAGCAAGGGTGTGCCTCGCATAATCCAAATATAAATATTAATCAAATGATGGAGGGGCTTCCAATGGACTTGCAAGGCAAAGGCAATCAAAACGCCCAAGGGAATAGAAAAAATCAAGACCAGTGCAAAAACCTGCAAAGTCATGCTTGCACCGCTCAATAAACTCGGTAATATCTCAAACAAATAAGACATACTGCACCTCCTAAAAATAATTGTTCCTATTATAGCATAAATAAACAAAACAACCAAGAATTTTTGTAAAAAAATTCTCTTTGAAAAAGAAAAACTATATCTATCAAAAATGATTAGATACAGTTTTTAAAAAAATATTCTTACAATCTCTCAAATAGTTCTTGCATTTGCACATCATCTGGAACTAGTTTTAAGTAAGTTTGAGCATTGACTTTTGCTTCTTCAAAGTAGCCCAATTCACGCAAGAGATAGATATAGTGTTCCAGAAACTCTGGATTGTCCTTCAAATCTCCTACTAATTCTTGGTAATGCTCGTAGGCAGTATCCAAATCGTCCATCTCTTGATAAGAACGAGCAATCATCCACTTGGTCAAAAGATTCTCTGGCTCATCACTTTGTAAGTCTAGAATATCCTCATAGCGCTCCTGTTCTAGATAAATAGTTGCTAAACGGAGTAAAATTTCTTCTGTGTCCTCAGCGTCTGCTTTAGCAGTAAGGAGGTAGTTTTCTGCACTACTGGCATCATGCAATTCATAAGAGAATTGTGAAGCAGCTAGCAAGAGGCGAGTTTCAAAGGGATTTTTCTCTAAGCCTTGCTTAGCGATACGTAGGGCTTCTTGAACTTGATGTTCCTTATGTAAGGCCTGACTATAACCATATTCATAGCCTTCAAAGTCAGGAGAAATGGTATCAAGCTGCTTAAAATAGAGGACAGCTTTTTGGTATTCTTCTTGATCAAAGTAAAGACTGGCCAACTCAAAAGCTGTTAGGTCATCGTATTCTAACTCCAGGGCTTTTTCTAAAAACTCTGCAGCCGTTTCAAATTTCCCCAACTGTGCATAGGCAAAGCCAATCCGTTGATAGGTAGAAATGCCTGTTTGCTCATAAATAGTACGATTATCTAACTGGGCATAGCCTTGAATGGCCTCTTGATAATTTTCCAACTCACTATTCAACTCTGCTAATCCCAATATCAAGAGAGGATCCTCTGAGTAAGTCAAGGCCTCCAATAATTTCTCACGCGCCACATCTGTCAAACCTTCCAGCTGGTAGAGGTCTGCTTTAAGAGCCAAAGCCGAAACATACCAGTCACTGTCAGCTTGGATTTCCTCAAGATAGGCAAAGGCTTCCTCGATTTGACCATCCTCGCTAGCAATAGCTGCTAGATTAAGATGAACCTCTGGAAAATCCTCTACAATTTTCAGGTAAATTTCCTTGGCCTGAGGATAAAAACCAATCCCTTCAAGATAAGTAGCTAACTCATACAGAAGGTCACTTGGATCATTTTCTAAAGCTTTAGCGAAATAATGCTCAGCCTTGGTTAAATCTTGCTCTTCCAAAGCCTGTAACATCTGTTGACTATTGTTCACTCTTGACTTCCTCTCCCTCTAGTTCATATAGGCCACTGACTACCTTGTACCATTCGAAAATGGCTGAAATGACAACTTTAGCAGAGGCATAAACCGGAATACCGAGCAAGACTCCACAGATACCAAACATGGATCCTGAAGTTAACAAGACAAAGAGAACATTAATGGGATGGATATTTAATTGACTTCCCAAAATCAATGGAGAGACAAAACGGCCTTCAATAGTTTGTTCTACGATAAAGACAATCACTACTTTCAAAAGCATGACTGGACCAGCAATCAAACCCAATACTAGAGCAGGGAGCATGGCTAAGAAGCTACCAAGATAAGGAACCAGATTTAGAATACCAGCAGTAACACCCAGCGTAACCGCATAGCGTAGACCAATGATCTTGAAGAAGATCATAAACATTACCGCAACAATAATAGCCACTGTCACTTGCCCTCGAACATAGTTGGACAACTGCTGATTCACATCTGATAAAACTTGTCCAACAGGTTCTTTCAATTTCGTTGGCATGAATTGGGTCAAATAGTGACGCAGGCCTTTCCCATCACGTAAGAGATAAAAGAGCATGAAAGGAACGATAATCAAGGCAACAATCACTTGAGATGCGCCGCTAATAAATGCACTCACCCAGTTGACTGCCTGAGATGAAACCTTGCTCGCCCAAACTGTAGCCTGACTAGAGAAGTTTGTCAAAACTTGTTCTAACTGAGGCCTGAAATCATCTGGTAAACGCTTGGTTACCAAATCATCAATAACCCTGTCAGCATCTTCAAGATAGATTGGTACATTTCTTGCAAATGTTAAAACTTGACGTTGCAGATTTGGAATAGCTACTGCCAAGCCCCAAATGATAAAAAGAGCGATGATGACAAAGACAATAGTGATAGCTATAACACGATTCACCTTATGCTTCTCCATCCAATCAACAATAGGATTTAATAAATAATATAGCAAACCAGATAGAATGACTGGCAACATCACGACCGCCAAAAAGTCTAAAACAGGTGAAAATAGAAAACTAATCTTACTTAAAATAAAAAGATTCAGTCCCAATAATAAGGTCACCAAAAATACCGTAATGGCCTTATTATCCAAAAACCACTTGAAAAACCAAGATAGGCTAAAATGTTTCTCTTTTTGCTCCATAAATACTTCCTTTCTATTGTTCTCTCATTATACCATTTTTAAATCAAAATAACTCTTTTTTAAAGTGCTTACATGGAGACAGCAACATAAAAAATCTCCTCAAAAGAGGAGATTCGATTAGTCTTGAATATGACGGTCTAAGTTCTTCTGATAATCAGCATTGGATTTGGCTTTTTCATCAGCAAATTTCTTGCGGAACTCATCCATTTCTTTAGTAGTGACAATCTTATCTTGGATTTTCAGATACTTGTAGCTATTTTCACTAGTCTTGTCACCTACCCAGCCACCGGCACCACTGCCAGGAACCATTTTCGTCACTAGCATTTGAGCACCATCAGAGTATACTGGAATAACAAGTGCACTATCTGACAACCAAGCTTGAGCCTTAGAATATTTGGAATAACGTTTTTGAAGGTCTGTTTTCTCACTATTTGCATCATCAATCAATTCTTTGTATTTATCCAATCCAACTGTTTTAATAACTGGATTGTCTGTTCCTGGTGCCACACCAAGAGCACTTAGGAGACTTGGACCTGAAGTTGGATCAAATACATCTAGATAAGTCGATGGATCTGCAAAGTCTGGAGTCCAACCACTGACTGCATTAATATCCCAGTCAGTATTTGCATTGGAAGTAGCTAGAGTAGTCATACTTCCCAATTCGTCATCAGAAACTTGTTGAATATCAACAACTACATTGTCAGAGCCTAAGGCTTCCTCAATGGATTGTTTATAAGACTGAACCTGACGAATAAAATCTGGATTTGATGAAGAAATTGGCAAATCTAAATGAATTGGGAACTGTACTCCTTCAGCTTGAAGGGTTTTCTTAGCAGCTTCAAACTTAGCTTTGGCTTTATCTACACTATGTAGTGAATCTTGGGCATCATCAAGACTGACATCTTTCCAGACATTATCCAATTTATCCAATTCTGTCTTAGTAACTTGACCAAATGTTTGATCTCCTACTTGAACAAATGTTGGAGGAGTGAAACTTGTCCGTAACTTACGAGGTCCTACTTCATCACCAAATACTTGAGAGATCCCTGCTTTACGATCTACCGCAAAAGCCAAGGCTTGACGGAAATCTTTGTTTAACAAGGCTTTCTTAGTAGAAGTTTTTTCTGCATCACTTGTTTTAGCAGTGTGATTGTAATTTACACGGTCGATATTGGTTGAGATATAAAAAACTCCTCCACGCTGTTGACCATACACAATATCATCCTTGTATTTTTCTTTTAGACGTTCATAGTTAGCAGAGTTTTTAAAGAGTGGTGCAGCTGGATAGTGTCCCTCATCAAAACCGCGTCCTAGAGAGTCTGCATCTTGACCATCAAAGAAGGATAATTTGATATCATCAATAAAGACATTTTGTTTATCCCAGTAGTTTTGATTTTTGGTCATTTCGATAGAAGACTTAGATGTAAGACCTTTGAGGAGATAAGGCCCATTGTATAGAATGCTCGTTACATCCGTTGGTTTACCAAAGTCATCTCCTTTAGAAGCTAAAAAGTCTTCATTAACTGGTGCAAGGACTCCCATTGTTGTTTTTGAATTCCAGAAAGATTCTGGATGATTCAAAGTATAGACTACAGTATAATCGTCAGTTGCTTTTACCCCAACACTAGAAAAATCTGTTGTTTTCCCATTTACATAGTCATCCAATCCTTTGATAGAATCCTGTACGAGATAAAGAGCCTGTGATTTCTTATCTGCTGCATGTTTCAGACCAGTTACAAAGTCCTGAGCCTTGACTTCACCATACTCTTCCCCCTCATTGGTATACCATTTGACACCCTGACGGATTTTATAGGTATAGGTTAAACCATCTTTGGAAACAGTCCAATCTTCTGCAACTGATGGAACCAGATTGCCATATTGGTCATTTTCAAGCAAACCGTCAATAACGTTACCTGTGACCTGTTTAGTGCTGACATTTCCAGAAACTGTATAATCCAGAGTCGAAGGATCTGATGAAAATACATAGGCATAAGTAACTGGTTTATTTGCTTCTTTATTAGCATTACCAGATGAACACGCTGCTAGGACAGCTGCCGAGAGTACAGCAACTCCTGCTGCTAAGAAAACACGTTTTTTCATAAACAAACTCCTTTACAATTTGTATAGGATTATTATAGCACTTTTCAAAAGGAAATCAATACAAAAACAAGTTAAATTTAATATTTTATTATGTTTAATTATGCGTTATAGAATTCCTCCAACTACAATTTTTGTGATATAATAGTCTTATCTTTTATATAGAGGTAAAGTTATGAAAGAAACTGTTTATTTTGGAACTTATACACGTCGGACTTCTCAAGGGATTTACAAGGCAGACTTTGATACAGAAACTGGTCAGCTTTCAAATCTAGAACTTTTTGCTACTGAGCCAAGTCCAACCTACCTTGCCTTTGACCAGCACCAGCATTTATACACTGTTGGTAGCCAAGACGATAAGGGAGGAATCGCTGCCTATCAAACTGACGGGACATTATTAAATCATGTCGTGGAAGAGGGAGCACCCCACTGTTATGTTGCAGTTGATGAACAGCGTGATTTGGTGTACGCAGCAAACTACCACAAGGGACAGGTCCTTGTTTATAAACGTCAGGAAGATGGTCGTCTTCTACTTAGTGATGTGGATCAACACAGTGGCCAAGGTCCACATGAAAATCAAGCTTCTCCACATGTTCACTATACAGATTTAACACCTGACAACTATCTAGTGACCTGCGACTTGGGTACTGACCAAGTCATCACCTATGATCTTGATTCAGAAGGAAAATTATCTAAGCTCTATACCTATCATAGCCAGCCAGGAGCAGGCTCACGCCATATTATTTTCCATAACCATTATAAAATTGCTTATCTCATTTGTGAACTCAATAGCACTATCGAGGTTCTAATCTACGATGGTGTTGGCGAATTTGAACGCATGCAAGTCATTTCAACTCTACCAGACGGTTATGAAGGTTTTAATGGTACTGCTGCTATTCGTCTCTCTAAAGATGGTAAATACCTCTACGCTTCTAACCGTGGTCATGATTCTATCGCGGTATATACAATTCTTGCGGATGGAAGCTTAGAGTTGTTAGAAATCGTTCCGACACATGGTCAGACTCCACGTGATTTTGATTTGACACCAGATCAAGAATTTGTCATTGCTGTCCATCAGGACTCTGACAATGCAACCGTCTTTAAACGCAATTCTGAAACTGGACGTCTAGCAGAACTTTCTAATGACTTCCATGTACCAGAAGCAGTCTGCATCAGTTTTGCTCCTTAAGAAAACATAAAAAATGAACTTGGTAACTCAAGTTCATTTTTTTGGCTCTATAATATTTGTAGTGGGTAAATCTCCTATAAATATTATGGAGCCTATTTTTGTGTAGAAAAAAAGTCCCATATGACCTATAATGAAAAGCGACGAAACAACTCATTAGAAAGATTCATAT